>JBEPXL010000388.1:0-4252 GCA_041641935.1 Desulfobacteraceae bacterium
TCATGCGGAAAGATGTACCGGAACAACTGGCCCGGTGCCGGACGGGACTTCAGGTTTCGCTTCATGAAAATGCCTGCCGGAGCATCTACGAATATTTCCGGTCGGACCTGCCCTGTGTGATATCATCCGCCATGGCCGGATTCAATTTCGACCTGATCACCCGACAGAACGGCATCATCGCTTCGGACGCGGAAATGCCCGATGCCATACAGACCGTGCTGAACCATCCGGAGCAATTTTCCCCCCGGCACTGGTTCCTGAATCAGTCCGGCAGCGAACGTTCGAGCCACCTGCTGAATGAACTGTTCCGGGACGTTTTCCGGGAACAGGGCTACCGGTGGCGGGAAGATATTGTTCCGCTGGGAAGCAGCGGCGCCAACCGGTATGTGGACGAGACGGACTATCTCCGGTTCCGGCCTGAATTTGAGGAACTGCTGGAGATTCTGCGGCGGTTCCTGCCGGTGCGACTGTCGCTGGAGTGACGGGAAAACCGCCCCCCTGTCCCCCCTCCTGAAGGAGGAGGAGACGCTGTATTGGATAGTGGTGCACTTTATGGAATTTAATTCGTAATTGCGTAATTCTGTTCCAAGGCTGCGGGTCGGGCGGGACAATGTGGAAAACGGCTTGACGAATGCGCCGGAATGGGTCAAGGATAGAGGCGTTTTTCAGATTATCCGGCCTGTTTTGAATCATGGTAAAGAAGGTGAATAATGGAATTTGTACCTGTTATCGGGCTTGAAGTTCATGCCCAGCTGAAAACGCGGACCAAAATCTTCTGTAACTGTTCCACCGCCTTCGGTGCGCCGCCCAATACCCACGTCTGCCCCGTCTGTCTGGGTATGCCGGGGGTGCTGCCGGTACTCAACCAGCGGGTGGTGGAATTCGCCATCCGTCTGGGCATCGCGACCAGTTGCACCATCAACCGGGAAAGCCGTTTTGCCCGGAAGAACTATTTCTATCCGGACCTGCCCAAGGGATACCAGATTTCCCAGTATGAACTTCCCATCTGCGAACACGGACATATCGATATCACCCTGGCTGACGAGCGGAAACAGCGTATCGGTATTACCCGAATCCACATGGAGGAAGATGCCGGTAAACTGATTCATGATCCGGTCCGCCCGATCAGCCAGGTCGATCTCAACCGGACCGGTGTTCCGCTGCTGGAAATCGTCAGTGAACCGGATATCCGTTCTCCCGAAGAGGCGGGGGCCTATCTCCGGAAACTCCGTTCCATTCTGCGGTATCTGCATATCTGCGACGGCAACATGGAGGAAGGCAGCTTCCGGTGTGACGCCAATGTCTCGATCATGCCCAGAGGATCGGACACTTTCGGCACCCGGGCGGAACTCAAGAACCTCAACTCGTTCAAGCATGTGGAAAAGGCGATTCAGTACGAAATCCTCCGCCAGCAGGAGGTGATCGAAGACGGCGGCGCCGTTGTACAGGAAACCCGTCTATGGAACCCGGACAAGGGGGAAACCACCTCCATGCGCGGCAAGGAAGAAGCCCATGATTACCGGTATTTTCCGGACCCGGATCTTCTGCCGGTCGTGGTGGAAACCGAATGGGTGGAAACGGTGCGGAAGGAAATGCCGGAACTGCCGGACGAAAAGGAACAGCGGTTCATCGAAGAACTGGGCCTGCCGCCCTATGACGCCGGTGTACTGACCGCCAGCCGTGAAATGGCGGAGTATTTCGAAGACTGCCTGAAGGAATATGACAATCCCAAACAGGTGAGCAACTGGGTCATGGGATCACTGCTGGGGCTGCTGAATGCGGAGGGAAAGAGTATTGAGAATTCCCCGATTCCGGCAGCGGATCTGGCCGCGCTTCTGAAGCTGATCGATGGCGGCGTCATCAGCGGCAAGATCGCCAAGACGGTCTTCGACGAAATGGCAAAAACCGGTAAACCGCCCGGACAGATTGTCGAGGAAAAAGGGCTGGTGCAGATGTCCGACACCGGGGCCATTGAAGGGATTGTGGATAAAATTCTCGCGGCAAATCCCGCACAGGTGGAAGAGTACAGAGGCGGCAAGACAAAGGTGATCGGCTTTTTTGTGGGTCAGGTCATGAAAGAGACCCGGGGAAAGGCGAATCCGAAGATGGTGAACGAAATTCTGCAGAAAAAGCTGGCGGAATAGAATTCTCTGACGAATTTCACATACCATTCGTACATGCATGCAGGGGCAGACCGATGTGTCTGCCCTTTGTCTTTATAATCGGGAGAGGAACCAGAAAATCTTCCCGCTGCACAATAAAAAAAGCCGGAGGAGTGAAATATCCATTCCACTCTTCCGGCTTTTTATTTGATCAGATCGTCGTCAGATGACGATGAAACTGCTTAGAAGCTGAGAGACAGTCGCGCGCCCACTTCGTACGGATCGGCTTCGTCTTCAACATCCATCGTGGTCACTTCGCCTGCGAACAGGTAAGCGCCGACCAGATCCAGATTCAGACCCTGTACGAGCTGGTAGGTGATGATCAGGTCAATTTCCGTGCCCAGATAATCTTCCTCGCTGCCATTGATGATAATCTCTTCGGCAAGCTGCGCATACCATGCATCCAGGGTAATCTTCAGATCGTCAATGGGTTTGATCGTGAACCCAAGGTTTCCGGCGATGATGTTGCTGATCTGATCAGCAGGAGCATTGTTGGAAACCTGGTCGTCAAAGATACCGTAACCCATGATTTCAGACCAGTAGTAGGATTCCAGTGTAGAAGGAACATAGAATGCTTCGAAATCTCCATCAGCCGGATCATCGTCACCGGATGCATAGAAACCTTCACCGTGCAGGCTGAACATACCGCCGAAATCAACATCAAAGCCGGCAGCACCCAGGTACGCTTCAAAATCAGTGGTATTGCCGAAAATATCATCCAGTTCACCGCCCTGATAGATACCGGTTGCCCATACCCATAACGGAGCGACATCGTAGTCAACGCTCAGACCGGCATACCAGAGGTTTGCTTCTTCGGCATCACCCGGAAGAACGCCCCACGCAGACGCATCCTCGGAATAAATATACATTCCAAATGGATTGATAGTCACAGGCCCTGCCATAAAATGCGGGTCTACAGCAAAAATATCGACATCAAACTCATTGTCATCAATCGTACCCAGTTCACTTCCTTCAAAAGCCTTGAACCACATGACCGGAATGGTGAACATTTCTCCCTGGAAAGTAACCGCAGCACCGGAGAGGTCATTATCGATCAGGAAACTGCTTCCCAGTGCAACCCCCTGGATACCGACCTTGAAATTGACCGGACCGAGGTTAAAGTCAGCATAGGAGTTTTTGATTTCAAACTCTTTGCCGTCCGCGCCAATGTCTCCTAATGGCCCGGTACCCCAGTCTGCATCAAACTCGAACTTGTTGACGAACTTGAGGTTCTCATGGAAAATAGCGGTAAAATAGAGACGGGTTCTGGTGTCTACCTGAGAGACGTCCTGGGCTTCGGTCTCATCTTCACCGGTGAAGTTCTGGTTGGTGAAGAACCGGGTCCGCCAGTAACCGCCGAATTCGGCTTCCATTGCCCATGCCGGAATGGTAAAGGCAACCACCAAAAGCGCGGCGAGTGCCAAAACGGATAATTTTTTCATCTTGAAATCCTCCTTAATGATTTAAACACACAAACCTAATAACTTTAAACCTAAAACACGGAATAACCCCTCATTAACCCTACCTTGTTTCACCTCCTTCACCATATCATTTACGTAGAAACTCCGCTAGCTTTGCTAACAGTATCCCTACCACAAGTCAAGTTTTTTCTGCTTCAGAACCGTGATTCCTGAACCCGGTTCTGAACCGGATTCAGCAGCGGTTTTGCACTGCTTTTCTGTTCGGTAAAAAAACGCCTGACATCGGAAACAGTCAGTCAGATACCCTCCGACCGTAAATCCCCTGTGCCCTGTATTATATAAGGTGTAATGAAAGAGGGAGACTTTCTGCGATACCGCCATCCCATACGGTTCCGCCGGTCCCTTCCTCTTCTTTATCAGGTTTTCCGCTTTTTGCAACCATATTGTAATTATTCTCCTTCTTCTCCGGCTGATCTCCGGCCTGACTGTTCCGGATTCTGTCGCCCCTGATTTTTTCGCTGCGCAGTCCTAAAAGAAAGTGACGATTAGCTATTTCCCCATCCGGAAATACATGTTTACCGCATTGCGCTTTTGTACGGAATCTGAAATAGTCCTACTATCACAGGCTTCCCTAACCGCTACAAGTAAGGAAAAGGCAGGTATATGAAA
>JBEPXL010000389.1:0-4243 GCA_041641935.1 Desulfobacteraceae bacterium
TATGGACATGGATCTAGAGCCGGAAGCGGAAGACGAAGAGGTATCCGTCGAATTTGATCTGGATCTGGAAGCTGAAGACGCGGCAGCGGAAGCAGAAAGTGACCCCTCCGCCTCTTTTGAACTGGATCTGGATATGGAGGCTTCAGAATCCGACATCGACTTTGATTCCGGACAGGCGGGGGAAGATATCAGCTTTGATCTGGATATGGAAGCCGAAGACGAGTCGGAAGCGCCGGAACTGGCGCAGAAGATGAGTGATGAAGAATCCGAGTTCGATTTTTCAGAGGAAGAAGAATCCAGCGTTGTCGGCAACAAGATCGGTACACAGGCCCAGGAGACAGAAAAATCCAATGATGAGTATACCGATGCCTTTGATATGGGGATCCCCACCGATGAACTGGATGATGTCTCCTATGAAGAAACCGATGTAGAGCCGGTCGGTAAAAAAACAAAAGCAAAAAAAGCAAAGAAAGAAAAGAAAGGGCTGAGTGCGCCAGTCCTTGCGCTTCTCTTTCTCGCCCTGCTGGGAGGAGCGGTGTACGCTGCTTACACGATGGGCCTGCTGGACAGAAACGGCAAACTTCACCGGGCGGTTGCCAATACACCGGTCATCGGCCCGTTAGTGGAGGAGTACATCCCGGTAACGCCGCTGTATCTTGGTGAAATCATCCCCCTGGAAGAGACGATTGAAGGGAAATTTATCCAGAATCCCAACACGGGCCTTCTCTTTGTCGTTACAGGGAATGTAAAAAACGAGTTTTCCCAGCAGCGGAATTACATTAAAATGGAAGGAAAGCTCTTCACCAACGACAAAAAGATGGTGCAGCAGGAAATGGTTTTTGTCGGAAATACGCTGACGGATGAAGAACTGTCCGGTATGACCATTGATGAAATTGAACAGCAGCTTGCCAACCGGTCCGGAGACAACAACAGCAATGTGCGCGTCAATCCCGGCCGTGTGCTGCCGTTCATGATCGTCTTTTCCGAGCTGCCGCCCAACCTGGACGAATATACGGTTCAGGTTGCCGGTTCACAGCCGCTTCCCGGATAATGCAGTTGATTGTTTTTTTGCTTGACTTCTCCGGGTGAAACTGGTAGATAGTCGCTTCGTCTTTTGAGGAATGCCCGAAAGAGATGAATTTTATATGGCGATGTAGCTCAGGTGGTCAGAGCATACGGCTCATATCCGTAGTGTCCGGGGTTCAAATCCCTGCATCGCCACCAGCATTGACATAACAAAGGCCCTCTGGTAAATATCAGAGCGGCCTTTTTTTTTGGCCTGCCGATTGTAAAATGAGGTCAGGACGTCTATAGTAAACATCTGATTTACCCATCGTCTGACAGGATATACAGCCATGATTACAGGATTTGAACGGATCGTCGAAGAACGCATCCAGGCGGCCCAGCGCAAGGGAGATTTTGAAAACCTGCCTGGTGCCGGGAAACGACTCCAGTTTGAAGAAGACGGTCATATCCCGGAGGAACTTCGTCTGGCATATAAAATATTGAAAAATGCGGATTGTGTTCCGCCGGAAGTTGAATTGAAAAAAGAAATTCAGCAGACAGAGGATTTACTGGCCGGCATGGAAGGCGCTGCCGAGAAATACCGGACCATGAAAAAGCTGAATTACCTGATTATGAAACTCAATACCCTGCGTAACGCCTCCGTTATGTTTGAAGTCCCGCAGAAGTACATGCAACGACTGACAGAACGTCTGGAGCCAAAGCAAAAAACCGAACAAAGGAAAAATCAGTGATGAAACGAAAGTCATTTCAGAAGCAAAAAGAGGGAAACGGACTGTTCCAGGGGGTTTTTGCGGCCTATTCCATCCTGCTGCTCCATGTGTTGCTCCTCGCGATCCTGGGATGCATAGTTCTTTTTTTCAGAGGATTTGTGCATTACATGCTCTGGATATTTCTCGGCGGTTCCGCGCTGATTACTTATTCCGGCTACCGGGTATACCGGGGAGTCAGAAACGAGGAAAAAAATCTTCGGGAACTGCTGAGCCTTCCCATGTTCAGGGGGCGCAGTGTCGAAGTGAATCTGCTGGGGGGAATGGCTTCTCTCAAGGTGAATGACAACAATGATGCGGCCATACCGGTTCCTTATGCGAGTAAGCCCGAAGCGCCGCGACAGCTGGAAAATCCGACCAGTGTCCGGATCAGGGAACTGCGGGAACTTGCCCATCTTTTTGAAAACAAGCTGATTACGCTGGATGAATATAACCGAACAAAAGAACAACTGTTCAACGGTACCACAGGGACATGAAGAAACTGACCATTGCGCTGCTGTCCGGCGGTATTTCATCCGAACGCCAGGTATCGCTCAACGGGGGAGATCAGGTGTATGATGCTCTTGACAAAGAGAAATATGATATCATCCGCTATGACCCCCGTACCGATCTTCCGCGCCTGATGGCGGATGCCGGCAGAATTGATGCCGCACTGATCATTCTGCACGGTCCCTACGGAGAAGACGGGACGGTCCAGGGATTTCTGGATCTGCTGCATATACCCTATCAGGGTGCGGGCGTTCTCGGCAGCGCCCTTGCCATGAACAAACTGGCCGCCAAGCAGATGTATGAAAAGGCAGGACTGACGGTTCCGCCCTATATCAGCATTCAGCAGGGAGCGCCTTTTGACGCTGCTGCATGTCAAAAAATCCTGGGGCTGCCGCTGGTGGTGAAACCTGTCAGCGGCGGTTCCAGCATCGGCATGACGGTTGTCCAGTCCGCAGACGCCCTCGAAGCCGCTGTCGAAACCGCTTTCCGCCAGGACAATACCGTTCTGGTGGAAACACTGATCCGGGGAATTGAAGTGACCGGCGGTGTTATCGGCAATGATGATCTGGAAGCCCTTCCGCTGGTCGAGATCATTCCCGGCCCGGATCATGATTTTTTCGATTACAAAGCCAAATATACCGCAGGAGCAACCGAGGAAATCTGCCCTGCCCGGATCGATGATGTCCTCTCGGAAAAAGCCCGTGAATATGCAAAGATCGCACACCGCGCGCTTTTCTGCAGAGGATACAGCCGGACCGACTTTATCCTTGCAGAGAGTACCTTTTACGTTCTGGAAACCAATACCATTCCCGGCATGACCCCGACCAGTCTTTTACCCCTTGCCGCCAGGACAGCCGGACTCGACTTCAGCCGGCTGCTCGACCGGCTCATTACACTCTGCATCGAAGATCATCAGAAAAACCCGATGAAACAGCCACCTGAAACCGCTTTTTAATCTCAAAAACAGGGAGATTTGTCATGAAAATCCTGGTCGTCGGCGGCGGCGGCAGAGAACACGCCATTATATGGAAGCTTCTGCAGAGTCCCCGGGTGGAAAAGATTTACTGCGCCCCCGGTAACGGCGGCATTGCCCGGATGGCCGAATGTGTTGCAATTGGTGCCGAAGATATTCCGGCGCTGCTTCAGTTTGCCCGGAAAGAACAGATCGATCTGACCATTGTCGGTCCCGAAGCCCCTCTTGCCGAAGGCATTGTCGATACATTTGCAGCGGAAGGGCTGCGGATATTCGGCGCCTCCAGACAGGCGGCTGAACTGGAAGCGAGCAAGTCTTTCGCCAAAAACCTGATGACCCGGTACGGCATACCAACCGCCCGCGGAGGCGTCTTTACCGATCAGAAAAGCGCTGAAGCGTATGTCCGGCAGACGGGCGGCCCACTGGTCGTCAAGGCGGACGGACTGGCGGCCGGTAAAGGTGTCATCGTCTGTGCCACCGAGGACGAGGCACTGGCCGCCGTTCAGCAGATCATGGGCGACAGGGCCTTCGGCGAAGCCGGAAACACCGTCGTGATCGAAGAGCGGCTGACCGGCGAAGAAGCTTCCTTCATTGCATTCACCGACGGAAAAACCGTACTGCCCCTCCCCTCCTCACAAGATCACAAACCGGTGTATGATGACGACAAGGGCCCCAACACCGGCGGCATGGGCGCCTATTCACCGGCGCCGGTCATGGACCGGTATCTCCATAAAAAAGTCATGGATGAAGTCATGATCCCGACGGTCCGCGCCATGGCGGCAGAGGGCCGACCTTACCGGGGCGTTCTCTATGCCGGGCTGATGATCGACCGGGACAATGTCCGTGTGCTGGAGTTCAATGCACGCTTCGGTGATCCCGAAGCACAGCCCCTGCTGATGCGGATGAAAAGCGATATTGTCCCGATTCTGGAGGCCACCATCGACGGCAGTCTGCAGGCGTATCGCCTTGACATTGATCCCCGTCCCAC
>JBEPXL010000390.1:0-4233 GCA_041641935.1 Desulfobacteraceae bacterium
GGCCGGTTCCCGGCGCAGTTGATCATCCCGGAGGTCAAACAGCTGATCCGGCAGCAGGGACCACGCGGCAAAGGCATTCTTGACCTGCTGCAGACGGCGGATATTCTGCCGTCCCTCCCAGTTCCGGGACAGGCGTTCCAGTTCGGCCAGATCGGCTGCAAAGTTCTGTCGTGCCAGCCGGTAGTCCTCCCGGTATTTTCCGTCCCCCAGTGCCAGATAACCGCGGGTTCCGGACAGCATACGGAGCAGATCGGTCTGGGCCCGGGTGGAGGCCAGCACGGTCGGCAGGTGAAGGGTGGCCGACCGGTCGATTTTCCGGGTGGCCTGTTCACTGCCCAGATAGCCGGAACCGACCACCGAAAGGGTCAGGACAACGAGGGTTCCGAATCCGATACAGAGTTTGTGGGCTATGCGCATGGGATCACCTGCGTCGCCGCCAGTCCTTGATATTCCAGGTGCTTCTGTCCCACGGGGTAAACCGGACGCCGTCTAAAGACCGGCTGATGCCGACCGGCATTTTCCGGTTGACCAGAGGAATGGCCGCCACTTCCCGGATGAGAAGATCATTGAGCCGGATGAAAATGTCCCGGCGTGCCCCGGGAGCCGATGTCACGGCAAGCCGACCGAACAGACGGTCGTATGCCGGATGACACCAGCGGGAGTAGTTTCCGCCCGACCAGCCGTTGGCCTGCTGGGACACCTCATCGCAGAGCCACAGGGACATGTAGGCGGCCGGGTCGGGAAGCCGGTTTCCGATGCTCATTTCCTGCAGATCGGCGTAAAAGTGAATCATATTATTGGGATTGGACGGATCACTGTCAAAAAACACACTGGCGTCGATGATTTTCAGTTCCACTCCCACCCCGATCGACGCCAGGGCTTCCCTGATGATCTGCTGGGTCTGCTGGCGAATCCGGTTCACCGATGTCTGGAAGAGAACCTGCAGGGGAACGCCGTCTTTCTCCCGGATGCCGTCTCCGTCGGTATCCTGCCAGCCTGCCTGGTCCAGAAGCCCCCTGGCCCGGTCCGGATCGAAGGGATACAGCCCTGCCGTGTTCGGGGAATTGTAACCGGGCGGGGCCACCAGGATATTGGTGGCCGGTATGCCGCTGCTGCCGTAAAGAGCGGCGATCTTCTTCCGGTCCACTGCATGGGCAAAAGCCTGCCGCACCCGTTTATCGGATAAGAACGGATGCGGAAAATTGATGCTGGACCGTTCTCCCGTCCCCGCTGTCCGGTTCGGATCGGAAAAATTGAGCATGATCCGCTCTACCAGAGAAACCGGCAGAAACTGAACCGTTCCTTTATCTCCGGTCACGGTCATCTTCTCCAGCACACGTTCATCCACCTGCAGATTCCAGGCGAAATCAGCCGTTCCCTCCACCAGAACCGCACGGGCGGTCATCGTGGCGCCGCCGCCGCCATGCAGCAGAATACCGGGGAAAAAGGGTTTTCCCGGCTCCCGGAAACGGGGGTTGGCTTCATAATGGATGGTGACCATGCTGATGACATCCTCACCGATCAGAAGCGTATCTTTCACCCGTCGTTCCGTCATCCGGTAGGGACCGGTGCCGACAGCGGCAATGGATTCGGCGGTTTCATCAATCTGTTCCGGTTTGTATGGCGAAAACATGTGACGCGGCAGAATCATGCCCTCACTTCCCACGAACGGAACCTCCCAGGCCGGACTGGAGGACCGGAACAAAATTCTTACCGTGTGAGGATCAACGGCGACCACCTCTTTTACATCTTCGAAGGTATAGCGGGTACGGGTTTTCAGCCGGGGATCGGTCACAAAGGTCCAGGTGAAGACCACATCCTCCGCCGTAAAGGGATGGCCGTCGGACCAGGTGACGCCGGGTTTCAGCTTCCAGATGACCGAGCGGTCGTCCCCGGCAAGCCCGCCGTTTTCCCGGTTCGGGATTTCAGCAGCAAGAATCGGAACCAGTTTTCCATCGGCATCGGGAGTGGCCAGGGGTTCATAGGTGATGCGGCAGGCTTCCCAGTCTTTGTGGGCCGAGCTCAGATGGGGATTGAAAATGGTGGGGGCCTGCCAGTTGAAGATTCGCAGAGGCGCCGGCGATTGGTCCGCCCGTGCGTTTCCGGTGAAGCATTCCATTCCCGTCACCAGTGAAAGAAGACCGGTGATCCAGACGAATGCGGGAATGGTGAACAGAAAAACCCGTCTCATCTTTCTCTCTTCCTGTATTACTGCCGCTGTGCCGACTGCCGCCGCCAGTCGGCGATGCGCCAGGTGCTGCTGTCCCAGGGGGTAAAAACGACATCCGCCAGTGAATTGCTGACGCCGTGAACATAGTTGGCATTCACCAGGGGAATGTATACCACATCCGCCACCACCATGTCGTTCATGCGGATAAGGAGTTCCTGCCGGACCGCCGGGTCCGTCTCGTGAAATACCTTTCCGTAGAGTTCATCATAGGCCGGATTGCACCAGCGGGAATCATTGGAACCGGACCAGTTGTTGTCTGCGCAGGGTATCTGCGCGCAGGTCAGCCAGGAGAGATAGACAAGGGGATCGGGCAGGCGGTTGCCGATATTGTATTGCTGCATGTCGGCATAAAAATGATGAAAATTGCTGGTGTTGCCGGGATCGCCGCCGAAAAAAATGCTGGCATCGATATGCTTCAGTTCCACATCAACCCCGATGCGGGTCAGTGTTCTCTTGACGATTTTCTGAATCTCCTGCCGTACCGGATTGACCGATGTCTGGTAAAGAACAGTCATGGTAATGCCGTTTCTGTCCCGGATGCCGTCCCCGTCCGTATCAATCCATCCTGCTTCTGACAGAAGGGCAGCGGCCCGGTCCGGATCAAACGGATACAGATCCGCTGTGTTCGGAGATTCATACCGGGACGGGGAAACCAGAAGGTTTGTGGTGGGGCGTCCGCTTTCACCGTAGAGCGCCGCAATGGCGTTGCGGTCAATGGCATGGGCAAAGGCCATCCGGACTTTTTTGTCATGGAAGAACGGGTGCGGAAAATCGGTGCTGGACCGTTCACCGGACGCACTGATGCGATGGGGGTCCGTCCGGTTGAGGGCGATCCGTTCCACATAGGATCTCCGGATGGTGGCCAGTCTGCCCCGGCTGCCGTTGCGCAGGGAGGAAAGCGTCTGCTTTGTCGCCTGGAGATTCCAGGCGTAATCGGCGGTTCCCTTCTGCAGAACCGACTGACCGGCGGTCAGCACATTTCCCCCGCCCCGGAGTTCCACCCGGGAAAATGCGGGTTTTTCCTTCTTCCGGTAGTAGGGGTTCCGTTCGTAGGTGATCCGGACCATGTTGACCAGATCGTTTCCGATAAGCAGCATATCCTCCCGGCTGAACCGGACCACACGATAGGGACCGGTTCCGACGGGCCGGTAGTTTTCTTCTGCGCTGCGGATGCCTGCGACGGGATAGCCTTCAAAAATGTGGCGCGGCAGAATCATGCCCCATGTGCCGACAAAGGGAATGGCCCAGGCGGGATTGCGGTCCCGGAAGGTGATCCGGACGGTCAGATCGTCCAGGGCTTCCACGGCTTTCACACCGGAATAGCCGCCGGTGGAAGTCGCGCCGCTTCCGGGACGGGTAATGAAGGTGTAGGTGAATACGACATCTTCGGCAGTAAAGGGATGGCCGTCCGACCACCGGATGCCGGGTTTGAGTCTCCAGGTCACCGATGTTCCGTCCGGCGCCACACCGCCGTTGTCGAGGCCTGGAATCTCCGCCGCCAGAAACGGAACCAGGTTCCCTTCCGCGTCAAAACTGGCCAGGGGTTCATAGGTGAGACGACAGGCCTCCTGGTCCTTGTTGCCGGTACTCAGGTGCGGATTGAGAATGGTGGGAGCCTGCCAGTAACGCAGCCGGAGAACATCTTCCGGCTGTGCGTCCGGATCGGCGGCCCGGGCGGAAACCGGTCTGAACAGGAGCAAAACGACCAGCGCGGACAGAAGAGAACCGGAAATGATTTTTCGGATGAATGGATTCATCAAGATGCCTCGCTGACGACTACCCTGCTGCAGACAAATCACAAGAAGGGAAAAAAGAACCGGAGTTTACCTGCATAATAAATGAGTTCCGTTTATGGTATATTACACGTTTCTTTGCAAGGTTTATTTCCGGATTCCTCCGTGCGGAAATCCTGAACAGAACAGGAATAAGCGAACGTCCCGTACGTGAAAAAGATTGAAATTCTGTCCCTTCGGGCGTATGCTGGGCCTGTATTCGGGCTGTTC
>JBEPXL010000391.1:0-4232 GCA_041641935.1 Desulfobacteraceae bacterium
CACCGTCAACCATTACTACGGCGGATACGCGGGCAGGGAGGTGTTCGTGGCATTAGGGTCCACGGCCAACAAGCACGGCCGGATCATCGCCAACCATATCGCGGGGCAGCCGACCCCCTTTGCGGGCATCGGCATGACCGGCATCGTCCGGGCCTTCGATTTCACCCTGGCCCGCACCGGTCTGACCGAACAGCAGGCCCGCGCCCTCAACCTGGATATCGAAACCGTCACCTGGGCCGGCCCGGACATGCCCCACTATGTGCCGGGACACGGCCCCCTGGTCATCAAGATGCTCGCCTCCCGGCGGGACCGGAAACTGCTGGGGGTCCAGTTCGCCGGCATGGGCAACGCGGCCAAGCGGCTCGATGTGGCCGCCAGCGTCATCCTGCTGGGCGGAACCCTGGATGATATTGCCGATATTGACTTCGGTTACGCGCCGCCCTACAGCCCGCCCATCGATCCGCTGGCGACCTGCGCCCACGTGCTGACCAACAAACTGGACGGCATCGCCAAAGGCATTTCCCCGATGGCGGCAAAGGACCGGATCGACAACGGCGGTGTGGTGCTGCTGGATGTCCGGACGCCCCAGGAGTTCGAAACCATGCGGCTTCCCTATGATGTGGTCCATATTCCCCTGGGCGCCCTCCGGGAACGGGTCAACGACCTGCCCAGGGACAGGGATATTCTGGCCTTCTGCAAGGTGAGTATGCGGGGCTATGAGGCCCAGCGGATTCTGGAGGCAGCCGGATTCGACCGGGTCGAGTTCATCGAAGGCGGCATCGTGGGCTGGCCCTTTGAAGTCAGAATGATGCAGTAAATTCCTTTCCGGCGGCGGTCCGGACCCCTGTACCGACCGCCGCCGGAATGTCCGGAATGCCTTTCGCCGCCTTTTTTGTCTTGTATCTTTTCGGGTTCCATGTTATCTGGATGGCTATTTCATTAGTGTAAACATAACAGAACCGGTTGATGTCAATCTGGAAGATCAAGGTGTGAAAGGAGAACGGGTATAATGCAGAGGAAGATGGTTTTATCTTTGACGCTGGTCATTCTGCTGGGGATTTTCTTTCAGGTGTTGTTCGTATTTGCCGACACCCAGGATTCGCCGCAAAAGGCTGCGCTTGCGTACACAAAAGCCCTTCTTGGCTTCGACAGGGACGTCATGGCGGAGCGGGTCTGCGAAGAGAGCCTGGTAGTGGATGAGATAAACGTCGTGAACCAGTACATCCATGAAGCCCGCAAGGAAGCCAGGGCGCGGGGGTATGATCTGGGAATGTATACCCGGGAAAAACTCTATCACGGCGACACCGAAACCATGAGCCAGACCTATGACAAGGCCATTGTAAAGGTGACCGGCGAAACGAAATCTCCCCTGCGCTCCTTTTTCTGGAAGGGCGAAGACGAAGGCCGTCACATCGATATCACCTACAAGATGGTGAAAGAGGACGGCAGATGGAAGGTCTGTGAAAACCCGCTGGCCCTTGCCCGGCACTGATCCGGTTTTTCTTCAGACGGTTCCCTTCCGTCCCCGGTCCAGCCGGACGGCGGAGGAGAAACAGCAGGTTCTTCAAGTCGATAGACGATACTGATTTTTTCAGACATTTTTTCTATTTTTGTCCACACAGGGGCGGTTGCACCATCAATCGCCCCTGTTGTGTTTGGGGAGATCCGGGTGCATGAAGCTATTCATTCTTATTCTGGCGATTATCTATTTTCTTTCCCCCTTTGACCTGATCCCGGACTACATTATGGGACCGGGACTGATTGACGATATTATTGTACTGCTGTCGACGCTGGGCTACTGGTATCTCACCGGCTCCTCAAAGGGAGAGGATGAAATCCGCGATGCCTGGCACCGGTATCAGCAGCAGCAGGGGGGGCCGCACACCGGCAGCGGCGGCACGGGATCAGCCGGTTCAAAGCAGCAGGAATACCGGCAGCGGACGAAAACCGCATCGGATACGGGGCCCAAGGATCCCTACGAGGTGCTGGGAGTATCGCGGTCCGCCTCGAAGGAAGAGATCCGGCGGGCCTACCGGGAACTGGCCAACAAGTATCACCCGGACAAAGTCGCCCATCTCGGGGAGGAATTCCGGAAGATTGCCGAAAACCGGTTCAAGGATATCCAGGCCGCCTATCAGACCCTTACGGAATAGGAGGGGGAATTTTTCATGTCGAAAATCGTAGCGATTTATGGCAGCCCCCGGCGCAAGGGCAACACAGCCAGACTGCTCAGCCAGGCGGTTGCGGGGGCACGGGAGGCCGGTGCGGCGGTGGAGGAGATCGTCCTCCGGGATCTGAAAATGTCACCATGCCTGGAGATCTACAAATGCAAGGAAGACGGGCGGTGTGCCATTCAGGATGATTTCCACTGGGTCGCCGAGCGGATATGCGGGGCCGACGGCCTCATGATCGCCTCCCCTGTCTTTTTCTATGCCGTCAGCGCCCATACCAAAATCCTGATGGACCGGTCCCAGTCCCTGTGGGTCAAAAAATACTGGATCGACAAGGAGGCCTTCGGGAAATCTGAACCGAAACGGCGGGGGCTCTTTATTTCCGTCGGGGCCACCCGGGGAAAAAAGCTCTTCGACGGTGTTCTGATGAGCATGAAATATTTTCTGGACGTGTACGACACCGATGTGTGGCAGTCGCTCCTCTACCGGGGGCTCGACTTTGAAGGGGATGTGCAGAAACATCCGGCGTATCTGACCGAAGCATACCAGACGGGCCGGGCCTTTGTGGATGTGCTGGCGTCTCCGGCCTCCTGACCCGCGCCGGACCGATCCCTGTGACTGCCCTGCTGGAAGTCCGCCATCTGGTCAAGCGCTTCAAAAATATCCTGGCCGTGGACGATGTCAGTTTCGCCATCGCGGAAGGCATCTGCTTCGGCCTTCTGGGACCCAACGGAGCGGGCAAAACCACCACCATTGAAATGATCGAGGACATTATCGCCCCGGATGACGGCGACATCCTCTACCGGGGGCGCAGACGGAAATCCGGTTTCAGTGAAAAGATCGGAATCCAGTTCCAGCACACCTCCCTGCTTGCCTTCATCACCGTCCGGGAAACCCTGCAGACCTTTCAGCGTCTCTACAACAATCCTGCCGATCTGGACTGGCTGGTGGATCTGTGCCAGCTGGAAGAGCTGCTGCCCCGCTACACAGACAGAATTTCCGGCGGCCAGCGGCAGCGGGTGCTGATCGCCCTTGCCCTGATCAACAACCCGGATCTGGTCTTTCTGGACGAGCCGTCCATCGGTCTCGATCCCCAGGCCCGCCGCAATATGTGGGACATTGTCCGGCAGATCAAACGCGAAGGAAAGACCATCATTCTGACGACCCACTACATGGAAGAGGCCGAATACCTCTGCGACGAAATCGCCATCATCGATCAGGGCCGGATCATTGCACAGGGTACGCCCCCGGATCTGGTCCATGAACACTTTCAGGGCGCGACCATTGTCCTTCCCCGGCATGCAGAAGAGAGGCTGCCCGCTGACCTGGCCGCCGAGTGGCATGAGACGGCCAAAGGGCTTGAAATCCACACCGACGATATCAACGCCTGCCTGAAACATCTGGTGGACCGGGGCGTGGACCTGGCCGATGTGGTGGTCCGCTCCCCGAATCTGGAGGATGTTTTTCTGAAACTGACCGGACGGAAGCTGAGGGAATAGTCATGTCCCTCAAACGGATCTGGGTCATTTTCGTCTCCCGGAACTGGGAGTTCTTCCGGGACCGGGCCGCCTTCGGCTGGAACTTCCTCTTTCCCTTTCTCATCATCGCCGGATTTGCGGTCATCTTCGGAGAGGATACCTTCACCGATTACAGGGTCGGCGTCTTTCCGGCTGCATCGGCACAGGTGTCACCGGAAACCCTGGACCTGCCCGAAGCCTTTACCCAAAGCCCCTACCTCCGCTTTATCGGCTTTTCCTCCCGGGACGAGGCGCTGGACAGTCTCCGGCATCACCGGATCGACTTTCTGGTGCAGCCCGGTTCCTCCGCGCCCCGTTACTGGGTCACGGACAGCCCCGGCGGCTATGTGGTGGAGCAGATCTTAAAGGCATCTCTGGTTCCCGAAGGCCAGCCAGCGCCCCCCGAACGGCAGACCATCCGGGGAACCCGTGTCCGGTATATTGACTGGCTCTTTCCGGGCATTCTGGCGATGAACATGATGTTCAGCGCCCTGTGGGGCATCGGGTTCGTCATCGTCCGGTACCGGAAAAACGGGGTTCTGAA
>JBEPXL010000392.1:0-4232 GCA_041641935.1 Desulfobacteraceae bacterium
TCCTGGTCTGTTCCGTGGCCTATCTGATTTCCCAGCGATGGACCATCTATGAGAAACAGGCAAAAAACAGGCTTGCCTCTCCCGCCCATACAGGCGAGTTTTTTGTCGATATACTCAAGACCTTCCGGGTCAAGGATCTGATGAACCTGGTCCAGAAGGTCAACCTGATTCCGCAGGATATGACCTTCCGGAAATTCAAGGACTACTTCGCCGAAACAAAACAGCACTACTTTCCGGTGATGGATGATCACGAGCGGCTCTGCGGCATCTTTTCCAGCACGGATATCAGAAGCGTTCTGTTTACCGAGGGGCTGGAGCATCTGATCCTGATGAAGGATCTGGCGACCACCGATCTGATCGTCACCACACCGTCCGAAGACCTCAACTCGGTGCTGCGGAAGTTCACCACCAAGAATATCGACAGCCTGCCGGTGGTCAAGGACGACGATCACGGGGTTCTGATCGGCATGCTCAACCGGCGGGAAGTGATCGCCTTTTACAACCAGAAGATCCAGGACATGAAACAGAGTGGCGCACCATGAGAAAGAGGAAGAGAACATGACCGACTATCGGCAGTGGCTCCGGGAACAGCTGGGAGAACAATGCTGCAGGAATCTGCAGAAGCACGGCTTTGATGCCCGCCTGGTTCCCGATGCCGGGGCGGCCCGTGCTGCCGTTCTGGAGATGGTTTCCGGCTGTCACTCTTTCGGATTCGGCGGATCGGCCACGACACGGGCGCTGGGACTTCCGGAAGAACTGGAACGGCAGGGAAAAACCGTCTTCGATCACTGGCATCCGCCGGAAGGAATGGATGATCTTGCCGTACGGCTGGAACAGGGACGCTGCGACTGTTTTCTCTGCAGTGCCAATGCCGTTGCCGCGACCGGAGAGATTGTCAATGTGGACGGGGTCGGCAACCGGAACAATGCCATGACCTTCGGATGCCCCCGGGTGGTCATCGTGGCCGGTATGAACAAGGTCACCCGTGATCTTTCCTCAGCCCTTGCCCGGGTCCGGGAAGTGGCGGCCCCCATGCGGGCCAGAAGTCTCAACATGGCCACCCCCTGCGCCGAAACCGGCATCTGCACCGACTGCAATGCGCCCCAGCGGATCTGCCGGGTGACCACCATCCTTCACCGGCAGCCGATGATGACGAAGGTGTCCGTTGTGCTGGTCAACGGGACCCTCGGCTTCTGAACCGGATCCGCTCCGGACGGTTTCCGCCGGGTTTCACAGCAGTTCCTCCAGATCCGTACTCAGCAGATCCATGATCACTTCCTCGATCTGGGGGGAGATATCAATGAATTCAATCCCGCACAGGTATTTGTCGGGTTCCCGGCTTTGATAGGAACGGACCACCCGGGCCTGCAGCCAGGGAAAGCGGATGTAGGTCGAACTGATGTCAATTTCGCCGGCGGTTCCCAGCTCCAGCGGAATATCCGTGATGATCGATGCCCCGCCGGCACTGATATCCCGGGTCAGGAAGGGAATGGTCTCGTCGTTGCCGTCCACGTGGAACCGGCCTTTCAGGGCGATTTTGACCCGGATCTGCCGCCGCCGCTCCTTGAGTCCTTTCAATTTGCGGATAAAAAAACTCATCCGTTCGGACTGGCCGTTCAGCTTCATGAAGACCGATGCGAAGACCTCGGCGTTGGAGGCATTCTGCTGGACAATCTGGTCGATTTCGTTCATGGTCTTGCTGATCTCTTCGATCCCCTGGACCTGATCTTCAGAAGAGCGGGCAATGCGGTCGATCATATCGCCCATGCGGCTGCTCTGCTCCCGGGTCGCCTCAAAGGCCTGCCGGGTGTTCTTCAGAAGACGGAATCCCGAATTGATCTCCTCCACCGTCTTTTCGATCAGCCCCTGGGTCTCCTGGGCCGCTCCCGCCGACCGGACGGCAAGTTCCCGTACTTCATTGGCGACAACCCCGAATCCGGCACCGGCCGATCCGGCACGAACCGCCTCCCCCGAGGCGTTCAGGGCCAGCAGATTGGTCTGGAAGGTAATGTCATTGATGGTCTGAATCACCTTTCCGATCTCCTCTCCCCGTGCCTTGATCCCGGTCATGGCCCCGGCGGTACGGTCCATCGCCTGGTTGAGCTGCTGAATGTTCTGATCGGTTTCCTCCCGGGACCGTCGGGCCTGGCGATTGTATTCGGCGTTCTGGCGGGTCACCGACGCGATCTGCTCCAGCGCCGTGGAAACCTGGGTGACGGAGGCGGCCTGTTCCGTCGCCCCCTCGGCCAGTTTCTGGCTGCCGGTGGAGATTTCCGATGAAATTTCCGCCACCCGCTGTGAGGATTCATAGAGTTTTTCGGTAATGCGGAAGAGAATGCCGATGATGGAACGACGAATCACCCAGTAGATAATAATAACGGCTGTAGCGATAATACCCAGGGAAAGCAGGAGATTGAGGGAATTCTTCTCCTTGACATCGGTAATCAGCCCTGAGACATTATCGGACAGATTCTGCTGTACAGCGAGGGAGAGGGCTTTGAATTCATTTTCCAGCGCTTTTTTCTCTTCGGCAAGGCTGTTGATCTCCAGCAGAACGTCGGTACCGGTTTCTCCGGCGCCGCTTCGCCGGTAGACGGCACTGGCCGCGTCGGTATAGACCTTCAACCGGTTCTGAAGCGCCTGGATCTTCTCCTGAAGCATTTCACTGCTTCCCTCCAGGGCCTTGAGCATCAGCAGCGCCCGCTGGACTTCCTCGGCCTTTTTCCGGGCCTGCTGGAACATGTCGCTGTTGCCCGTGATGACCGCATTGCCGTAAAACCGGTTCTGCTCCTCGAAGGCGAGCGGGATCCGCTGACTCAGTTCCGTGGAGGTGACGGCAAAATAGGAAATATTCGGCAGTCTGCTTTGAAGATCAAAGGAGATATAGTAGGCAAAGGCAAGAGAAATAAAATAGCCGATAATGAGGATACCGATACTGGTCCATATTCTGAAAGACAGCCGAAAAGAATTACCCAAAGCAGATGAAGCGCCCATATGATCTCCTTGCCATTCGTCCCGATATATCCGGTTCTGATCCTCCTGATCCTGTAGACGAGCTTCTGACAGATCTATGCCGATATTCTTGTCTCTTCTGCGTTTTGACGCGCAACCGGTATCCGCCTGCAGCGGTAAACGGCGGCCTTTTTATATGGAAAATCCCCTGAAGCTCACGCGGATCATACCTGTGCCGTATGTTCCGTTACAGAAAAGGAAAAAATATTCAACCGCTTGCTATATCAGTTTTCGGGCTGCCCGGCCTGCCAGAAGAGTGCCGGGGGAATACCCGGAAAAAACAGGTCATCCGTTCCTTCAGCAGCGGCGACATTCGTCACCGCCGGACGTCGCCTGCTGGAAGAATCTTCTGTGGTATGTGATAGTTGTTTGTTATCTGAGAGTCAAGCCATTTCCGGTCTGACCGCACACGGGAGAAGAAAACATGTTCGGCATTATCAACGGCTGCGGCCTTGCCCCTGCCCATCACAGCGCATGGACCGCCCATTACTGCGGGCTTTGTCTGGCCCTGAAAATCCATCACGGCCCCCCCGCCCGGCTTACCGTCAACGGCGATGCGGTGCTGCTGTCGCTCCTGTGTGAAGCCCAGTCCCCTGCCCGTTTCCCCCGGCAACGCCTCCGCTGTCCGTTCCGCCGGTTCCGGTCAGTGAACATCATATCTCCGGATACACCGGGCCTCCGCTTTGCCGCCGCCGTTTCAGTGCTGATGGGAGCGGCCCGGATCGATGATCATATTGCTGACAGAGAAACGTTTCTGCAATACCTGCCCGGGTTCTTCACCCGGCTGTCGGCCCAGTGGCATCGCTCGGGCAGCCGGGCCGTCCGACAGCTTGCATTCAATCCGGCATCCATTTTTGCAGAACCTGCGGAACTGGCCCGGCGGGAGCGCCAGCCGGGACGCCCGTTTCTCTTCTACGCCCACCCCACGGAAACCGCCGGGGCAGCCGTCTGCGCCCATACCGCCACCCTTGCCGGAAGGCCGGAAAACCGACCGCAGCTGACACAGGTGGGGCGGATGTACGGGCGGATCATCTATCTGCTGGACAGTTACAAGGACTATCACCGGGACCGGCAGACGGGCAGATTCAACGCACTGGCCCAGTCGGTTGCGCCGGAACATCTTCCATCCTCTGCAATGGCGCTGTTTCAGCAGGCTGTCCATGAACTGCGGCAGGCGTTTTCCGTACTCCGTTTATCCTTTCCCGATCCTGTCACGCCGC
>JBEPXL010000393.1:0-4229 GCA_041641935.1 Desulfobacteraceae bacterium
AGGCCGAAACCCTTCTCCATGTCTCCAATCTCTACTACACGGTTCCCCAGATTGAACTGGCGCAGTGGCTGACCCGCCACAGTTTTGCGGACCGGGTCTTTTTCTGCAACAGCGGCGCCGAGGCCAACGAGGCGGCCATCAAGATCGCCCGCCGGTATTTCAGTGAAAAGGGGAATCCGGACCGTCACCGCATTGTAACGGCGGAGAAATCCTTTCACGGCCGGACCATGGCCACCCTGTCGGCCACCGGGCAGGACAAGATCAGGAAAGGGTTTTCACCGGTACTGGAAGGATTCGATTTTGTTCCCTTCGACGATATCGACGCCCTCCGGAAAGCGGTGGGGCCGTCCACCTGTGCGGTGCTGCTGGAACCGATCCAGGGAGAGGGCGGCATCAATGTGCCGGACCCCGAATACCTCCGGCAGGTCCGGGCCCTGTGCGACGAGGCGGGGATTCTGCTGATTCTCGATGAAATCCAGACCGGCATCGGCCGGACCGGAACGCTCTTCGCCCATGAACATTTCGGCATCGTGCCGGATATCATGACCCTGGCCAAGGCCCTGGGCAACGGACTGCCCATCGGGGCCATGCTGGCAACGGAAGCAGTGGCCGAAGCCTTCGGCCCCGGCGCTCATGCGACGACTTTCGGCGGAACCCCCGTTATTACAGCGGCGGCCCTGGCGGGTCTCCGGGTGCTGGAGCGGGACGGTCTGGTCCGGCGGTGCGCGGAGATCGGCGGGTATTTCCGCAAACGGCTTCAGTGGCTCAATGAGCGGCATGAAACGGTCCGGGGGGTGCGGGGGAAAGGGCTGCTGCTGGGGCTGGAACTGGCGGTGGAAGGAATGCCTCTGGTGCGGCAGTGCATGGACAAAGGATTTCTGATCAACTGTGTGCAGGAAAAGGTGTTGCGGTTTGCCCCGCCGCTGATTATTCAACAGGAAGAGATCGACGCTCTGGTGGCGTGTCTCGACGGCATATTGTGAGGGGGAATGCGGTGAAAAAAGATATACGGACACTTCTGGATCTGGACCGGGCGGATTTTGAGGCTCTTTTCGAGGGGGCCATTGAAATGAAAGCGCGGCACAAGAAGGGCATCCTGGACCGGCCCCTGCTGGGAAAGACCCTCGGGCTTCTGTTCGAGAAGGCGTCAACCCGGACCCGTCTCTCCTTTGAGGCGGCCATGAGCCAGCTGGGCGGCACACCGGTCTTCATCAGTGCCGGGGATACCCAGATGGCCCGC
The DNA here is from genome assembly GCA_041641935.1 of Desulfobacteraceae bacterium. GTDB lineage: Bacteria > Desulfobacterota > Desulfobacteria > Desulfobacterales > Desulfococcaceae > JBEPXL01. Next base: position 1,241 of record JBEPXL010000393.1, read on the forward strand.
AAGGAGCCGGTGAAAGATACGGCACGGGTCATGGCCCGGTACCTCGACGGCCTGGTCATCCGGACCTATTCCCAGGAACTGATTGAAGAGTTTGCCCGGTATGCCGATATTCCCGTGATCAATGCCCTGAGCGATCTCTACCATCCCTGCCAGGTACTGAGCGATCTGATGACGGTGATCGAGTACAAGGGAACCTGCGAGGGGCTCAAGATTTCCTGGGTCGGGGACGGCAACAATGTGGCCCATTCCTGGATCCATGCGGCGGCGGTACTGGGGCTCAACCTCACCCTTGCCTGCCCTGAAGGGCATTTTCCCGATGAGGAGATTCTGAACCGGGCCCTGGAACGGAAACAGGGAAATATTACGGTGATCACCGATCCGGGCGAGGCGGTCTCCGGCGCGGATGTGATCTACACCGATGTGTGGGCCAGCATGGGCCAGGAGGATCTGCTGGCCGCCCGGAAGGAAACCTTCTCGCCCTACCAGGTCCACGGTGAACTGGTCAGCAGGGCATCCCCCGATGTGATCGTGATGCACTGCCTGCCGGCCCACCGGGATGAGGAGATTACCGACGATGTCCTGGAAGGGCCCCGGTCGGTGGTCTGGGACCAGGCCGAAAACAAGATGCACATGCACCGGGCGATTCTGGAACGGCTCATGCGGTAACAGAATCCGCAGCGGTGTGGTAACGAGAGCGATTTCCCAAGCGAAAATCGGAATGGCGAACATCGCCGGATGATCCGGCGGACTGGAACGTGAAAGGCAATTCATACATGACAGAGAAAGTGAACAAAGTAGTGCTGGCCTACTCCGGAGGTCTGGATACATCGGTGATTCTGCGGTGGCTGATCGAAACCTACGACTGTGAAGTGATCGCATTTTCAGCCGATATCGGGCAGGAGGAGGAACTGGATACGGTCGAGGACAAGGCCCTCAAAACCGGCGCATCAAAGGTCTACATCGATGACCTCAAGGAGGAATTCGTTCGGGATTTCGTCTTTCCGGCCTTCCGGGCCAACATTCTCTACGAGGGACAGTATCTGCTGGGAACCTCCATCGCCCGGCCCCTGATCGCCAAACGCCAGATCGAGATCGCCCGCATGGAAGGCGCCGATTCCGTCAGCCACGGGGCCACCGGCAAGGGCAACGACCAGGTCCGGTTCGAGCTGTCCTACTATGCCCTCATGCCCGACATCCGGATCATCGCGCCCTGGCGGGAGTGGGATCTCAACTCCCGTACCGCGCTCATGGCCTTTGCCGAAAAGCACGGGATCGATGTGCCGACCACCACATCCAAACCCTACAGCACCGACCGGAACATGCTCCATATCAGCTACGAAGGCGGTATTCTGGAAGATCCCTGGGTTCCGCCGCCCGAGGATATTTTTACCCAGACCGTCTCCCCCCGGAATGCCCCGGACGAGCCCGAGGAGATCGAGATTACCTTTCAACAGGGGGACCCGGTCGCCATCAACGGAAAAGCCCTGAGTCCGGCGGCCATGCTCCGGGAACTGAACCGGCTGGGCGGACGCCACGGCATCGGACGGGACGACATCGTCGAAAACCGGTTCGTGGGAATGAAATCCCGGGGCATCTACGAAACCCCCGGCGGAACCATCCTGCGGAAGGCCCACATTGCCATGGAGTCCATCACCCTCGACCGGGAGGTGGTCTACCTCCGGGACTCCCTGATGCCCAAGTACGCCCGGATGATCTACAACGGCTTCTGGTTCACACCGGAGCGGGAACTGATGCAGAAGATGATCGACGAATCCCAGAAGGATGTCTCCGGTGTGGTCCGTCTGGAACTCTACAGGGGGAACTGCGTGGTAATGGGCCGGAAGTCCGATCAGTCGCTCTACAATGAAGACTTTGCCACCTTTGAAGATGACAGGGTCTACCGCCAGGGGGACGCCGACGGCTTTATCAAGCTGAACGCCCTGCGGCTCCGAATCCGTGAACTGGCCCGGAGAAAATAATCATGACAGAAAAACTCTGGGACGGCCGGTTTTCCGGGCCCACCGACGCACTGGTGGAACGGTTTACCTCATCCGTCCGCTATGACCGCCGTCTTTACCCCTACGACATCGCCGGAAGCATCGCCCACTGCCGCATGATGGCCAGAACCGGTATCATCACCGAAAGCGATGCCGATACCCTGGTCAAGGGACTGGCGCAGGTCCGGTCGGAGATCGAGTCCGGAGATTTCACCTGGGAGGACCGGCTCGAAGACATTCACATGCACATCGAGTCCCGGCTTTCGGAGATTGTGGGATCGGTCGGCAAGAAACTCCACACCGCCCGGAGCCGGAACGACCAGGTGGCCCTCGACATCCGCATGTATCTCCGGGACCATACCCGGCAGCTGATCGCGGCCCTGGAGCGGCTGCGGACCACCATTGTCAATCTGGCGGAAGCCAACCTCGGGACGGTGCTGCCCGGCTATACCCATCTGCAGCGGGCACAGCCGGTGCTGCTTTCCCATCACCTGCTGGCCTACTATGAAATGTTCACCCGGGATGCCGACCGGCTCCGGGACTGCCTGAAGCGGATCAATGTCATGCCCCTGGGAAGCGCCGCCCTGGCCGGGACGACGTACCCCGTAGACCGGGCCTATGTGGCGGAACTGCTCGATTTTCCGTCGGTTTCGGAAAACAGCATGGATACCGTGGCCGACCGGGATTTTGCGGTGGAGTTCCTCTCCGCCGCCAGCCTCTGCATGGTCCACTTCAGCCGCCTGTCGGAAGAACTGATTCTCTGGTCCTCCGCGGAATTCGGGTTTGTGGAGATTTCCGACGCCTTCACCACCGGCAGCAGTATCATGCCCCAGAAGAAGAACCCCGACGTGTGTGAACTGGTCCGGGGCAAGACGGGCCGGGTCGTGGGCGGCCTGATGGCGCTGCTGACCCTGATGAAGTCCCTGCCCATGACATACAACCGGGACATGCAGGAGGACAAGGAGCCGCTTTTCGATGCCGTGGACACCCTC
>JBEPXL010000394.1:0-4229 GCA_041641935.1 Desulfobacteraceae bacterium
CCAGCGCGGAATACTCGAGGGCATCGGGACGGTAGAGGCGGGAGGTCATCCCCTCCGAGGTCAGAAAAATGTCCCCGGCGGAGCGGCCGTCCGGCCCTTCGCCCAGGGACATGCGCACGTTGACGCTGTCCAGCTCGGCCATGCCGCCGCCGGCCGTGCCGCAGGTCCCGGTCTCTCCCATGCACCCGCACCCGATTTCGATGCGGGCGGTTTTGTATTCGCAGTCCCTGTATCGGCAGACGACCACTACAAAACCGTGACCGGAGGTCGGGTTGACCGTCAGCAGCCCCGTTGCCGGGTCGATGGCTGCATCGATGGGAAATTCTTCATTCTCGGGTAATTCGTCCGCAATATCCCAGGTTAAATCCCCGGAAGATACCGCTTCGGCCGTCTCCGCAAGGAGCTGCACCTGCCCGCCGGGCATGACGGGAAAGGCATGTGGGTCTTGGATGTAGATTGATCGGAGGATTTCCTTGGTAAAGATGAGATCAATCGGATTGCTGTTGATACCGCTGTAGTTATCTTCCTGATCCCATGCGGTAACGGCCAAGGAATAGGGTTTCGATATATCGAAAGGATTTCCTTTAAAAAGAACGATCAGATTCGATGAATCCAAAGGAAGAATCATAACGGGCTGATCCTCTTCGAAAAGAGTCGCTTTAAGAATATCCGGATTGACCTGCACCTGAGTGCTTTCTCCTTCCGTATTGAAAACCTGATAGTACACTTGGTAAGGTATACTGATATCACACTTGGACTTGCCTTCCGAATCGACTGGAACATGGAACTGCGTGGGCGTATTAAAGAGAATGGGCGTGACTGTACTGTCGAAATCTATAAAGTCGGATGCCTGAGCTGTTTGATAGCATGTGCACCCGTCAACCGTGGTCGATTCCATCACCGTAGTAGTATAATCAGCTTTCAGTTTAATAATATAGGGAGAATCTTCGACCAACTTGTTGACCCCCAGTGCCACACCGTAATCCATATAGTATATATCGTTTCCTGTATACGACGCCTCCTGGCCGTTAGCGTAATAAAGGGTGATAATAACATCCTGAAAATCACCGCTTGTAGCAAATTTCCGTGTTCCGACAAGGTCTTCCGTGCATTCGGAACAGGGATCAGGGGAAGGCTCTGATTTTTCTCTGATAGAATACAGCCAGACATAGTAGGTCGTTCTGAGTTCTTCTCCTCCCTCATATTTGGGATATTCGTCACTTTTCACATGAATCCAGATATCATTTTCGGGCGGGGATTCGCCGTCACAATTACCCATAGCTTGGGTCTGAAAATAGTGGAAGCTGTCAAGTTCAGGCTGACCGAAGGATACCTTAAACCCGTATTCAGCATTGGAAATCCCGCCCGAATAAATCACCAGCCGGTAAGGAATATAGTTGGAAGTGAAAGGCACCGACTGATCGTAATTAGTATATCTTTCATAGAACGTCTGAGTGTCGCATACATTGTCAATGGTCTCACAGTATGCCTCTCTTGGAATGATCAGCATGGGCTGAGGGTTTACAACGGGACGGTTGCAGGTTTCCTGAACGGTAACGGATTCCGGGCTCACCGTTACCGGCACATTGGAAACGGGATTGCCATATTGATCAGTGACAGTAACGGCCAACCGGCCGGCATAATGGATAACCGGAGCTTTTTCTTTTTCAGGATTATCGTTCTCGATAGAATAAAAAACCGATTGAATGGCATACGGTTCATCCGGAAAACCATAGGCGTAGAAGGTCGAGATATTGGCGTTTTCTGATGCAGGAAAAACATCCACGACATTCAACCCCACCTGCTGGAGATTTTCGCCTGCGTTCTGCCAGCCGAAGGGATTCGCTCCTGTTTCCTGACCCAGTGTCAGATAGGCGGTACCTTGCCCCGCACTGTCCGTAATGACCGTCATGGTGGTTTCACCGTCTGAAAAAGTCCCGCCTCCTTCCCGGACTGAAAATACAATGTCCACTCCTTCGGCAGGTTGGCCGAATTCATCCTTCACAGTTACTGTAAACGGACTGGAAAGTTCTCTGCCGACTGTTCCCTGCTGATAATTCGAAGCTAGGTCCTGGATGATTTGATACTTGAAATAGTATGCGCTTCTGGCTGAACGTGCGGATTCTCCGGACAGACGGAGAGTATCGGATTCGATCGTTTCCGCCCGGATGATTTCGAGCTTTTTTTCAGGGACAGGGATGTTCAGATCATATTCTGTTCTTTCGCCGGTTGGTGAAATGTGGATCAATTTATTGATTCCCGGACTGGAGACCACCGGATAATCCTGAGCAAAACAAATCCCAGCCACAGATAAACAGCAGCACAGCGTCAGAAAAACCATCCGGAACATTTTCATCATTTCTCTCCACGGCAGAAGTTATCAGGATAATGTGAGCTAACACCTCCGATATACGAACTTGCATTACAGGGCGAGGGATTATTCACATTTCTGGAAAATTAACAATAAAAAAACATCTGCTGACATTTACCACACCTGTTGAGTACTTTGCATCAGCGTCCTTCAGGTTGGGAATGATAATCCTACTGCTAATGCTGTTTTTTACCGGGAGCAGATCACACCATACTTCTGCTCTCGATTCATACCCTCTTCCCGCTGCATCACCGTACATATCTCATCGATTCAATCTACATAATTTAACCTATTGTAAAATATCCATTTCTTGAAAATATTGAAAGGAACAGCAGAGACAACCATCTGCAGGTGCAACTATCGGAATTTCACTTGAAAACTTGATATGTTTTTTTTACTTGCTGATGTGAATTGAGGAACAGAACAGAGGTGTCGGAGAGATGAATCAGAAAAAAGTTTTGATCACCGGCGGGGCCGGCTTTATCGGCTCCCATCTGGCAGATGAGTTGATCGAACACGGATACCACGTCCGGATTCTCGACAATCTTTCCCCCCAGGTGCATGGAGACAATGCCCGGCGACCGGACTATCTTCATCCCGACGCCGAGTTTATCCTCGGTGATGTACGCGACGCGGAATGTGTCCGCAATGCCCTGAAGGATATTTCCGCCGTGTTCCATTTCGCCGCGGCGGTCGGGGTCGGGCAGAGCATGTACGAGATCGAGAAGTATTCCAGCGTCAATACCCTGGGAACCGCCGTAATTCTGGAAGCCCTGGCCGAACAGCCGGTGGAGAAGCTGATCGTCGCCTCCAGCATGAGCATTTACGGGGAGGGACTGTACCAGAGCATCCACGGCGATCTCTATTCCGAGGTGGAGCGCTCCGCCGGGCAGTTGCGGAAAGGCCAGTGGGAAATCCGGGACGGCAACGGCGGTTTTCTGATTCCCATTCCGACACCCGAAGAAAAGAAACCTTCGCTTTCATCGATCTACGCGCTTACCAAATTCGATCAGGAACAGATGTGCCTCATCAACGGCCGGGCCTACAACATCCCGACCGTGGCGCTCCGGTTTTTCAATGTATACGGCACTCGTCAGGCCCTCTCCAATCCCTACACCGGCGTACTGGCGATCTTCGCCTCCCGGCTTCTGAACAACCGGCCTCCCATGATTTTTGAGGACGGACACCAGAAGCGGGACTTTGTCAGCGTCTACGATGTCGCCCGGGCCTGTCGCCTTTCCCTGGAAACGCCCGAAGCCAGTGACTGTGTCCTGAACATCGGCAGCGGTCAGGCATACACTGTTCTGGAAATCGCGGAAAAGATCGCCGAAGTTCTCGGCAAATCCCACTTGGAACCGCAGATTACCGGGAAATACCGGGCCGGTGATATTCGCCACTGTTTCGGGGATTCTGCCGCGGTCCGGCGGATTCTCGGATTTACCCCCGCGATTTCCCTGGAAAAGGGTCTGAACGATCTGGCCGGATGGCTGGAGGGTCAGACGGCCCGGGATCGCGTGGACGATGCAACTTCGGAACTCATGGAAAGGGGACTGGCCGTATGACAGAGAGGCAGCGAACAGCGACACCACCGGAACAGCGAACACCCGCCGGGGCGAAACAGAAGACCGGTCTGCCGGAACTCGGTCTGATGGAGTGGTTCCGTCCCGGCGAACACGAACGCGTTGAAAGGGTTCTGGCAGACATGGAACGGCTCGGTATCGACCATATCCGCACCGGCGTTTCCTGGGCCGACTGCTATACCGAAGAAGGCCGGAAATGGTACAAATGGTTCCTGCCGCGCCTGGCCCGGTCCGTTGCGGTACTGCCCTGTTTCACCTATACGCCGCCTTCCATCGGC
>JBEPXL010000395.1:0-4217 GCA_041641935.1 Desulfobacteraceae bacterium
GCCGGTCAGTATCAACCGCCAGTCTGTCACGCCGGAGGTCTTTGAAACCGGCATCAAAGTCATCGATGTGCTGTCCCCGCTGGAACAGGGCGGCAAGGGCGGGCTCTTCGGCGGGGCCGGTGTGGGCAAGACGGTGCTGATCATGGAAATGATCAACAATATGGTCGGCCAGCATGAAGGCGTGAGTATCTTCTGCGGTATCGGGGAGCGGGTGCGGGAAGGCGAGGAACTGTACCGGGAGATGAAAGAAGCCGGCGTTCTGAAGAACACGGTCATGCTCTTCGGCCAGATGAATGAACCGCCGGGGGCCCGGTTCCGGGTCGGTCACTCGGCCCTGACCATGGCGGAATTCTTCCGGGACGATGCCCGGCAGGATGTGCTGCTGCTCATCGACAATATTTTCCGGTTTATCCAGGCCGGCATGGAGGTGTCGGGGCTCATGGGACAGCTTCCCTCCCGGCTCGGTTATCAGCCGACACTGGGCTCGGATCTGGCCGAACTCGAAGAGCGGATCAGCAATACCGATACCGGGGCCATCACATCTGTGCAGGCCGTCTATGTTCCGGCGGATGATTTTACCGATCCCGCCGCGGTGCATACCTTCGGCCATCTTTCTTCCTCCATTGTCCTCTCCCGGAAAAAGGCGAGCGAGGGGCTGTATCCTGCGGTCGATCCGCTCCAGTCCGGATCGAACATGCTGGTTCCCCACATCGTCGGAAAAAAACACTATGACGTTGCCCAGGCGATCCGGAGAACCCTGGCAGAGTATGAGGATCTGAAAGATATTATCGCCATGCTGGGTATCGAGGAACTTTCCCACCAGGACCGCAACACCGTCAACCGGGCCCGTCGCCTGGAACGGTTTTTCACCCAGCCCTTCTTTGTGACGGAGCAGTTTACCGGTCACGAAGGCCGCGCCGTCAGTCTGGAAGAAGCCATCGACGGCTGCCAGCGGATTCTGGATGATGAATTCGCGGACGCGCCGGAAAGCGCACTTTACATGATCGGCGGGATTGACGAGGCGGCCAGAAAAGGGAAAGCCGGAACATCTGAAGGAGATAAGCAAGAATCATCTGAAGAGGAAGAGGATACGGCGAAAGAGAAAGAAAGCGCATGAGACTCCGGATACTGCTTCCCACAGAAATACTGGTCGATACAGACGTGCAGAAAGTGTCCGCCGAATCGGCATTCGGCTCCTTTACCCTTCTGCCGAAACATATTGATTATGTGTCCGCCATCGTTCCCGGTATTCTTTCCTATCTGCCGGAGGGAGCCGGGGAAGTCTATCTGGCGGTGGACCAGGGCAGTCTGGTCAAGAAAGGCCCCGACGTTCTGGTCTCTCTCCGGCGGGCGGTGCGGGGGCCGAATCTGGAGGAACTGCACAGGACAGTGAGAGAGGAGTTTATGGTACTGGACGAACGGGAAAAGAAGGTACAGTCCGCTGCGGCCAAGATTGAAGCCAATTTTGTCCGGCGGTTCCTGGAGATTCAGGGCAATGCCTGACCGGAAGCCGTCCTATCTCCGGAAGAAGGATGCCGATACCTTTGCCGATCAGATCGAGGTAAAGCAGCAGCGGAAGATCCGGTCGCGGCGGCATCGCGGCAAAAACCTCTGGTTCGGGCTGGGCATGTTCGGGCTGGTGGGCTGGTCCGTTGCGATCCCCACGGTGATCGGCATCTTTATCGGTATCTGGATCGATGAAGCCTGGCCGAGCCGGTATTCCTGGACATTGATGATGCTCTTTGCAGGGATTGCCTTCGGCTGTCTCAATGCCTGGTTCTGGGTCAAACGGGAAGGCGGACGGGAAGATTGAACCATGACGACAGATTTCGTTACTGACATACTTCTGCCTGCTCTGGCCGGAATGGGCATCAGTCTGTTCCATTTCGGCCTGCTCTGGTGGACGGTGAAACGGCTCGCCGCAATGAAACGGCTGGACTGGTGGTTCCCGGTCAGTTTTTTGGTACGGAACGGTATCAGCATCACCGCTTTTTTCTTTGCCACCGGCGGCGACTGGCGCAGGGTCGTCGCCTGTGTGGCCGGTTTTCTGGTGGTGCGGCGGCTGATGGTCCGGCGGATCGGCAACCCGACCGGCCCCGTCACCGGAACGGTATCCCCTGAATTATGAAGCTGCAGGATATCAGCCCGGATCAGGTCGTCTACTGGCAGTGGGGACCATTTTCGCTCAACGCCACCATCGTCTTTACCTGGGGCATCATGGCGTTTCTGGTGATCGGTTCCTGGCTTGTCACCCGGCGTCTGTCCACGGATGAGAACATTTCCCGCTGGCAGAACATGCTGGAGATTATCGTAAAGGCGATTCGCGACGAAATCCGGCAGGTCACCCACCAGGGTCCGGAAATGTACATGCCGCTGATCGGAACCCTGTTTCTGTTCATCGGCGTGAGCAACGTCCTGTCCGTGATTCCCTGGTTTTCGGCTCCGACAGCGTCGCTGTCCACCACGACGGCACTGGCCCTCTGTGTCTTTGTCGCCGTGCCGCTGTACGGCGTCAGCAGACAGGGGCTGCTGAAATATCTGAAGCAGTATGTCGAACCGACCATCTTCATGCTGCCGTTCAATATCATGGGAGAACTTTCCAGAACCCTGGCACTGGCGGTCCGGCTCTACGGCAATATCATGAGCAGCGCCAAAATCGTCGCCATCCTGCTCACCCTCGTTCCGCTCTTCGTGCCGATCGTGATGGATGCGCTGGGGCTTCTGACGGGGCTGATTCAGGCCTATATCTTCGGTGTGCTTGCGATGGTCTACATTTCCTCGGCTACACGGGCACACCAGCAGGAACAACAACAGGAAATTGAGGAAAACGAAGGAGAATCATAAATGGATAATGTTGGTCTCATCGGAATGGCTTCCGTCATCAGTTCCGGACTCACCATCGGCATCGGCGCCATCGGCCCGGCCATCGGCGAAGGAAGGGCAGTAGCCCAGGCTCTTGCCGCCATCGCCCAGCAGCCCGATGAACAGAATACCATCACCCGTACCCTTTTTGTGGGGCTGGCCATGATCGAATCGACCGCCATTTATGCGTTTGTCGTTTCCATGATCCTCATTTTCGCCAACCCCTTCTGGAATCAGGTCGTCGAACAGGGAGGAGGATGATCTAAATGCTGATTGACTGGTTTACCGTTGGCGCGCAGATCGTCAACTTCCTGATCCTTCTGGTTCTCCTGAAGTACCTGCTCTATGACCGCATCGTCCGGGCCATGGAGCGCCGGGAGGAACGGATTCAGTCCCGCCGGGATGATGCCGAGGAACGGATGAAGGAGGTTGAGCGGGAAAAGGCCAGATACGACGAAAAGCTGCGGGCCCTGGATGAAGAACGGCAGGAGCTTCTGGATGAGACCCACCGGGAAGCGGAACTGCGCCGCAAGGAGATGCTCGCAAACGCACGGGAGGAGACCCGGCAGCTTCAGGAAAAGTGGCGGCAGTCGGTGGAACAGGAACGGGAAACCTTTATCCGTCATATCCGGGGCATGGCCGGTGAGCAGGTCTTCGATATCACCCGGCGGACCCTTGCCGATCTGGCCGACGCGGACCTGCAGGACAAGACGGTGGATGTGTTTCTGCGGCGGTTTGAGCGGATGCCCGATGCAAAAAAATCGGAACTGATTTCCGGCGACGGTCCGGTTGCCGTACGGAGCGGTTTCGAAATGAACGAAGAGCAGCGGCAGCGGATTGCCGATGCACTGAAAAACGGCGGGGATACTGCTCCGGAAATCGATTATGCCGTTGATCATGATCTCATCCTCGGCATTGAACTGAAGCACCGGGACAAAAAGATCGCCTGGACGGTCGAATCCTATCTGATGGAACTGGAACAGCGGATGCAGCAGGCTTTTGAGAAGGAGATACGGCGGTCCGAGCCGAAAAAACTGAGCGGCAGAAAGAGATCGGCGGAGACAGCAGAAACTGAAGGGCATGGAGAGGAAGAAACCGCTGACCGGAAGGCATTGGAACAGGCGGAAGGCTCCGAAGAACGGAACCGGCAGCAGGCAGAACTGGAGAAGCAGAAGGGGCGGACGGACATGGGCACCTCCCAAAGCGATGATCACACCCGGACTGATGCCACATAAACTGCTCACGGACCACAGAGATTTGAAATGACACAATACAGGGATTTACAAGAGACGCTGGACAAGACCTTTTCCGTGATGGACCAGGTGCTGGATGAGCAGTCTCCGGAACTGGAAGTT
>JBEPXL010000396.1:0-4213 GCA_041641935.1 Desulfobacteraceae bacterium
TGCGCCGCCGTGATGGAACCGATCGTACTGCCACCGGGCATGTCGTTTCGCATCACAAAATCCTGGACCGGAACCGTCATCTTTTCACACAGACGCCGGAACATCGCCATTGTCTCACTGTTTGAAGAGTACTTCTGGCTCGCGCTCACCTTGATCACCGGTCCCCGGTTGAGCAGAGTCAGGTGGCCGGGATCATGCCGGTCGGCAAAATTGGGATGCAGACCGTGGGCATCGTCGGCGGAAATCAGCATGGACCGGTCAATGGTCCGGCTCCGTTCTTCCGCCGAAGGACAGACCCGTTCCAGCACGGACCGGAAAAACGGCCCGTGGGCCCCTGTCGCTGTGGTGCTGCCGATCTCTTCATGGTCATTGCAGATCAGCATCGCCGTCTTCTCCTCCCCGGCCTCCAGCAGCGCCATCATGCCGATATAGCAGCTGAACAGGTTATCCAGCCGTGCTCCCGTGATAAACTCCCGGTTGATTCCCACAAACGCCGGCGGCTGTACATCATACAGGCATATCTCGAAATCCACCACAGAAGCCGCCCGCGCGTCGGGATGTTCACGCCGCAACTGGTTCAGCAGCAGATCACGGAAACTGTACCCCCTGCCCTTCTCTTTTTTCCCTGCATCTTCCTCTTCCGGCGTCTGCATCAGCACCGCGTTCAGGTCGGTCTGGGGATTGATGCTCCGGTTCTTGTTCGCCTCCCGGTCCAGATGGATGGCCAGGCTCGGAATCACCGCCACGGGCCGCTCAAAATCGATCAGGGCGCTTTCCAGTTCTTCGGAATTGGTCAGATAGGTCACCCGCCCCGCCAGGGACAGATCCCGGTCGAACCAGGGATTGAACAGCGGACCGCCGTAGACCTCCACCGCCAGTTGACAGCAGGTATGATTCACCTGTTCCGGCTGGGGCTTCACCTTGAGGCAGGGGCTGTCGGTATGCGCGCCCACCATGCGGATGCCCCCGGCGGTCCGGTCCTCTTTGCCGAAGACAAACGCGATCAGGGAGGAATCGTTCCGGGTGACATAGTACTTTCCCCCCGGCGTCAGGGTCCAGGCGTCCGCCTCGTGCAGCCGCGTAAATCCATTCTGTTCCAGCCGCGCCGCCATGACCGCGACCGCGTGAAAGGGCGTCGGAGAGGCTTTGAGAAAATCGATGAAGCCATCGTTGAATTCCGGTATGTTCATTTGGTGTCCTTTTGTCGCGGTTGGTCGTCGGGGGGAAGTATCACCACCGGTTCATTCCGGTCCGCCGGAACCGGCCTTTCTTCTTCCTCCTCGCCATCAACGGTAAAATCCCAGATCAGGGGGGCGTGGTCGGAAAGCCGGATTGTTGGAATTTCAAAACCGACGGTCTGGATCTCCGGGCTGTGAAAGATATAATCGAGCTGCAGCCGGGGGGCCCGGCTCGGATAGGAGGGAAGGCCGTAAGGATTGGCGCTGACCAGTCCGCTGGCGGCAAGAAAGAGGGTCAGTTCCCGGTCGCCGGAAAAGGCGTTGAAGTCCCCCGCCACAATCACCGGCTTCCGGGCCGTCCGGATAAAGTGATACAGTTCATAGAGCTGGTGCTGGCGATGCCGGTATTTGAGGGAAAGGTGAACCAGAAAGACCGTGAACGCCTTCATTTCCACCTCGATCACCAGCCGTTTGACGCCGTCGCTGAAATAATGAAACCGCTGGGCCTCGATATCCCGGTTGACCAGCACCGCGTTGCACTGTTTGTTCAGGACGGGAACCATCTTCGTCCGGGAGGCGCAGCCGTACTTTGACTCGAAGACATGGGCATGGTTGAGGGCCGTGGCGATGATCTCCGCCTGGTTGCCTTTTCCGGAGCGGAAGGAACCGCTGTCCACTTCCACAAGGCCGATGATATCGGGATCGACACGCTTGATAAAGCGTACGATCTGCTTCAGGTTTCCGACCGTCCGCTTCAGATGCCCTGCATAGGGAAAGGGAAAATGGAGGCGTGCCCCTACCCCCGCACCGTAACTGATATTATAGAGTAGGAATCGCATCGCCCTGCTTCTTGTACCGACCTGCCGTAAATCCGGGTTTACCAGACCAGCGTGTTATAGATCCAGCCCTCATCCCCGTCGGCATGGCGGATGTGAATCCAGTCTCCTTTTCGTTCCAGCACCCGGAAGGAAACCCCCTGTTCGGCAATAAAGACAATATCATTGTCCAGCCCCGGGCCGGAGCGGATGTTGCAGTTGTCCCGGCTGACGATGACCGCGTCGATATCGTCCACCAGGCTTTTGTAAATCCACCCCTTGTCTCCTTCATAATCCTGAAAATGATACCAGTCCCCTTTGGTCTCGATCACCTTGAGGGGATGATACTTTTCGACCTTCCACAGGATATCGTAATTGGTACCGGGGCCGGACCGGATGTTGGCCAGCGGCACGTTAATGGCCATGCGGTCTGCGGCCGATGCCGGACCTGCATACAGGAGAAGCAGCAGCATGACAAACCAGACCCGGTGGAATTTTCTGAAATGTGTATGCGTTTCCGTCATGATTCGTTTCGTCATCTCTTCTTACTGAATGGTATAATCGAGGTTCCGAAGCCGTCCCCGCCGCTTGATCTGCAGCGATACGCGGGGGGAACTCTTCAGGTTGCTGTAAAACTTGAGCGCATCATCCACGGACTTGATATCATCCCCGTTGACGCCGGTGATGATGTCCCCGTTTCTGAGGCCCAGCCGCCGGAAAATGGAATTGTGCCGGATCCGGGTCAGCCGGAGACCGCCGGGCTTGCCGTTGCGGAAATAGGGCCGGACCCGTGCCTGGCGCATGAGGGTATTGACATTCTGCATGGCGTTATCGACCTGGGAACGCGACAGGGAAATCCGCTGGGTCACGGTTGCCGTGCTGCCGCTGCCCTTCCGCGCTCCCGCCGATGCGACAGACCGTGCAGGCCGTCCGCTGCTGCGCCGTTTCTGGATGTCGAGCACCTCGTCCTTGCCGTTGACATGGAGTACCACCCGGTTCCGCAGGATCTGCTTGATGGTCGCCGTCTGGACCGTATCACCGACGCCGTAGAGCTGCTGCCTGCGCCGTTTTCCGTCCAGGATGACGGCATAACACCGGTCCGGCTCGCCGGTGACGGTTCCGTAGAGCTGGAGATTCAGCTTTGTTTGTTCCAGTTCCGTCACCGGTTTTTCCGCCGGCTTCGGGGCCGGTTTTTTCGCCGCCTCGGCGGTATTGAACAGATCACGCCGGGTAATGGGGGTATAGTGGGACAGCGGCAGGGCTGCCACGGTATCGGCATCCGCCTCATCCACAGACGAGGCCGCAGGCGGCTGCACCGCCGGTATCCCGGCGGTTGCGGCCTTGTAAAAGCCGCTGACCCCGAGATACGCCACGAGCGTAATACAAACGATATTCAGCAGGATATACAAAGATTTCATAATAACGGATTCTGCCAAATTTTTTCCATAAGATCAAGGGATGTTCTGAATTCTCTTTTCATGTATCGATATGAATTATATCCCTTTTTGGTTGACGGGGAAAGCCGTTGAGGGACGAGAGGTAGTTCTTGTCCCGGGCAAATGTGGGCGCGCTCTGCATGTACAGCCCTACCAGTTTGGCCACCGCCTTGAGCGAGGAAAAATGGGTCCGTTCATAGCCGTGGGAGCCGTCCACACCGAAGCCCACCAGGGCGGTCCGGGTATCGTTTCCGGCCTCGATGGCCGATGCCGAATCGCTCCGGTAATACCGGAACACGTCCCGGCTGTACTCGATCCCGAATTCCCGGCAGAGCTCGATCAGCTTCCGCGTCAGGTGATAGTCGAAAGGACCGGCGCCGTCCATCATGGCAATGGTGGCACCGTATTCCCAGGAGTTCTGGCCGGGCGCCACAATGGCATTGTCGATCACGATCATCTCGGCCACGTCTCCGTAAAGGACTGCCGAGGCGCCGAACCCGACCTCCTCTGCAATGGTGAAGACCAGATGGCAGGCCACAGGCAGCACCACACCGTTTTCGGACATGAACTTGGCCAGGCTCATCAGCACCGCCACACCGACCTTGTCATCCAGGTGGCGGGAATTGACAAAGCCGGTGGATGTGACTTCCGGAACGGCGTCAAACGCGACAAAATCGCCGACATTGAATCCGGCGCTGATCAGATCCCGTTTTTTATGACACCGCTGGTCGACCCGGACCTCCACATTGTCCCAGTTGATGGGCTGTGTGTCGATCTGGTCCCC
>JBEPXL010000397.1:0-4212 GCA_041641935.1 Desulfobacteraceae bacterium
CTGGGCATGATGGTGGGACTCTTCCTGAGCGGCTACCTGTTCGAGCGGATCGGTTCCTTTGCTCTGTTCGGGTTCAGCAGTCTGGCGGCCCTGGCGGGAGGGGTGATCCTGATGGTTTCTTTTGGGGTTTCCGGAAAGGAGTAGCATCTGTCAGGATGGTTGTACCATGACCGCTAAATTTTCATACAAAAATCTGGCGCAAAGTCCGCTCCATTCGGCCAGGCGATCAGATGAATGTCATGATTTACAGTGAATTTCATAAAAACGCCACATCCTTCAGCGGTTCGAATATTTCACCATTCAATTCCTGCTCAAGATTGACTTCACCTTCTGATCCCTCCGAAAAAAGAAGATAAAGTGTATAATCTTCCACATATTTTGCATCGATACCCGTGGTGTCATCCCTTTACTCCAATGGTGAAATTCTGTTCAATGTTCGCCTTTCTTCAGCAAGCCTCCCATTACTTCTGGTTATTTCGTCACATAA
Organism: Desulfobacteraceae bacterium; assembly: GCA_041641935.1. GTDB lineage: Bacteria > Desulfobacterota > Desulfobacteria > Desulfobacterales > Desulfococcaceae > JBEPXL01. The sequence goes on from JBEPXL010000397.1 coordinate 488, forward strand.
CTGGCAAGAACTTTCTGAACATCATAGATATTCACCTTGTGGTTGAACTTCTTTGCAAGCGGCTCCGGATCACTGCCGATCCAGATCTTCAACTCCGCATCCAGGTCAAAATTTCCGGCAGTTTCCACACTGAACTTTGTGATCTTTGAATACGGAATAGATACATATTCGGTCTTCTTCCCCGTCATTCCCTGCACATCCACAAGCACCAGTCTTTTGTTTGTGAATATGAACTTGTCGCGGAAAACGTGGAAACCGACTTCAATGCGTTCACCATCGGCAAGTAAAGCCCCATAATCGCTTTCCAGTTTCGCGGAATCAACGACCCCGGCATTGCCCATCATGCTTGATATTAAGCCCATCTGCGCCTCCTTTCAGATATTCTCAACTTTGTAGCCACGCTTTTTTAATTGCGAAAGGATCCCCTCTTCTCCCACAAGATGAAGCATGCCGAACAGAACTAACTCCACCTCCTCGGTTTTCATCATCGCTTCAATTTGAGGGATCCACTGGTTATTTCGTTCCACAACGAGAGAATGATATATTTCGGGAAACCGGCCTTTCCACGGCGTCACTGCAATTTTCTGCATCTGATCGTTATCACCGGTTTTCCATGCTGTTTTTAAAGACTGAAGGTTTTCAGCTATATCTTCCAGATCCGCCAAGGTGAATTTTATAAATTCATTCTCGTTTCCTTCCCCCATTTCGGCAATAAAGCTTATCTGATCAGAAACTGCTTCCAGATACTTGATTTCACGATCTTCATTCAGTGCCTTCAGATTATAAAACTCATCTACTCCTGTACCGGCCTGACCAAGCCTTTGCAACTCAACCATGGTAAGAACGACTGAGAGCATACCGGGTTTAAATTTCTGCATCCTTTCAAAAGGAATTGCCCGACTTGCCAGATGATCTTTCAGGGCCTGCAGCGTATCCGGCTTTAGAAAATCTGCAATGCTTTCTTCTCCTGGATACCTGGTCTGCTGCAGGATTACCTCCTGAAAAGCAGGCGCCTGAAGTTTCTGGATGTCGGTTTCCAGCACCAGCAGACTGGAATGATCAAATGCTGCGTCAAATGCCGCAGGCAGGGGAAAGTCAGCCCTGCTTAACACATGAAGTGTACCGCCTAAAAAGACCTGGTTTCCATTTTTACTGATCCGCCAAACCGGGGATTCTGCAAAAGCAGGTACTGTAAAGATAATACAGGACAGAAGGAATACAAAAACTGTGTTTTTCATTTTCATGATAATTCCTTTCTCAGTCATAAAATTGTTATGGCAGAAATACCGGCTTTCAACCCCATACACACTCCCGGACGTGCATGTTCCCCGCATCCGGTTCGACCCATTTCTGCACAGCAAACGTCTCATCCGGAAAGCATCTGATTTATAGTCAATTTCCCTCATCTGCTTCTGCGCAATAATACCGGAAATGATTATTTCGTTCATATCATTCCAGACCATATCCGATCATCCCCGTCAATACCGGTCACCAGGCTACAGAAAATCCCGGTCGGCAGCCTCGACCATATCCCGCGTAAACCGGTACAGATGCGGCGGCCTTCCCCCCTTTTTTCCCACCGCATCGGTCAACACCTTCACCTGTTCAATCAGCCCGATTTTGAGGAGCTTGTTCCGGAAATTGGACCGGTTGAGGGACCGCCCCAGAATGCTTTCATAAACCGCCTGCAGCGTCTCGATCCGGAAGGTCTCCGGCAGAAATCCCCCGGCGATGTTGGTATACCGGAGCTTTCCCTGAAGACGGGTGACGGCGGCATCGAGAATCTGGTTATGGTCAAAGGGAAGCGTCCCCTCCTCTATGTCGGAAACAGGCCGCCAGCGCCCTGTATTCACCTCTTCGGATGTCATCCGGAACAGCCCCATGTAGGCCACACTGACCGTCCGCCCCCGGGGATCGCGGTACAGGGCGTCGAAGGTCGCCAGCTGCTCCAGAAAGATGCCCTCCCGTGCGGCGGGCGGCAGCAGTGTTTTTTCCGACAGCGCACGGCGGGCCGCGTTTTCGAGGGTTTCATCGCTCCGGACTGCCACCCCGGGCAGGGCCGGAGCGTCCCGGAACGGTTCCATATTCCGCCGGGGCAGCAGAACCCCGAGCCGGTCTTCCACAAGACTGAATACCACCACATCGACCGCCAGTACCGGCCGTTCCAGTTTAAACTTTTCCATATCTCCTCCCGGCTGTTAATTAATTTTTAACTTTACTTAATCCAATCCCGGTGAACCTGTCAAGCAGGGTATTCCCGGCCCCTTACCATATCTGAAATCCCAGACAATCTGCCGGGACAGAAATGTTGTTTACCGTATGTATAGAGTATGAACATCAGGTTCTGAACCTTTTTAAATAAAATATTTTTTCAACTTTTTATTTTAAAATCAGAAGGATGAACTTTGTTTAATTAAATTAAAATAAAATATCCTTGACAGGAGGATGGAGTTTTATTAATTTAAAATCAAACTTACAGCAACCTGAACCACAGGAGAGAGCCATGAAGAAAATTCACCTGCTTGTCATCGACCCCCAGGTAGACTTCTGCGCAACCGACGGCGCATTATCCGTACCGGGCGCGGACCGGGACATGGAACGGCTGGCCGGAATGATCAACCGTCTGGAAAACGATCTGTGGGATATTCATGTCACGCTGGATACCCACCACTTTTTTGACATTTCCCATCCTGTCTTCTGGATCGACGGAAAAGGCGAGCACCCTGCGCCGTTTACCATCATCACCAGAGACGATGTGGACAACAGCGTCTGGCGGGCCACCAATCCCGCCTATCAGAAATACGCCCTGGATTATGTGGCCCGGCTTGAAACCAATAACCGGTATCCCCTCTGCATCTGGCCGCCCCACTGCCTGATCGGAAGCCAGGGGCACAATGTCTTCCCTGTGCTGGGCGATGCGCTGCTGGCCTGGGAGCAGAACCAGACCGGGATGGTGGACTATGTCACCAAAGGGAGCAACTACAAGACCGAACACTATTCCGCTGTGCAGGCCGATGTACCGGACCCGGCCGATCCGTCCACCATGCTCAACAGCGGACTCATCCGGACCCTGGAAGAGGCCGATGTGATTCTTCTGGCGGGTGAGGCGCTTTCCCATTGTCTCAAGTTCACGGTGGAGGACATCGCCGACACCTTTGACGAAAGTCACATCCGGAAGATGATCCTGCTGCGGGACTGCGCCTCTCCGGTCCCCGGTTTCGAACAGCAGGGAGAAGAGTTTGTCAATACCATGACCGCGCGGGGAATGCAGGTTTCCACGTCGGTCGATTATCAGATCAATTGAAAGGAGATGGATAATGCCAAGAATGATGCCTGTTACAGACGATATGGAAGTGAACCAGATCCCTGGACCCGGAACCTTCCAGTTTTCCGCTGTCCGTCCCGAACAGCTGGGAGCGACGGAATACACTCTGGTCACCATTGTGGTGGATGAAACCAGCAGCGTCATGAGCTTTGCCCCTGATCTGCTCAAAACGGTCCGCTCCATTGTGGACGCCTGCCGGAAGAGCCCCCGGTCCGACAACCTGATGGTCCGGCTGGTCAGTTTTAACGACACCCAGACCGAGATTCACGGATTCAAACCCCTCTCCCAGATCGATCCGGCTGCCTACGCACCGTTTCAGCCGTCGGGCATGACGGCCCTGTATGACGCCGCCTATGCCGCAGCAGGAGCGACGCTGGTCTACTCCAAACTGCTGTCTGAC
>JBEPXL010000398.1:0-4180 GCA_041641935.1 Desulfobacteraceae bacterium
GTATCCATCAGATTGAGGCGTTCCCGCTGGCCCTGGGTCATTTCGTTGAACTGACGGGTAAAGACGCCCAGTTCATCTTCCCGGAGTACCGGCACAAGGTAGTCGTAATTTCCCTGGTGAACCTCCTGGGCCCCTTTTGTCAGTTCCCGTATGGGGCGGGTGATCAGGCGGCTGTACCAGCTGGCGATGGCAAAGGAGACGATCAGAAGCAGGACAATGACGCTGATCACGATACCGGCCACTATCAGCAGGGTCCGCTTGATCCGGGCGGCGTTGAAATCGACGCTGACGGAGTTGAACAGCCCGTTGATTTCATTGGTGTACCAGACCGTGAACCAGGTTCCCCATTCATCCTCGTCGAACCGGGGAAGATACCAGTTGCCGGGATCGGAGATGGGGTTGTGGTAGTAACCCGGAACCCCGAGAAGCGCTCCCTGCCGCCAGAATTCATTTTCGGGGGTAATGTTGTAGGGTTCGCCGCTGTAGGAAGATTCCCACCAGTTGAAACTGTCGACCACAAAAGCGATATTGTCCTGAAAAAAACCTTCTTTCCGTCCGGAGTCGAGCATGATCATGATGGCGCTGACTTCAAAACCGGCTTCTTCGGCCTTTTTCACCGCTTCCACCAGAAGTTCCTTGTATTTCCGGAAAATATCGAGGATACCCGGATTGACGAGAAACCGCTGTTGCCAGTACAGGCCCGTCTCCCGCAGTTTTTCATAGCTGAATTTCTCCCGTCCGCCGAAGGCTTCAAAGGAGGGCATCTGACGCAGCACCTCTTCTTCTGGAAGAATATCTCCTTCTTTCAGCAGCATGTTGAACGAGAGAAAGTAGTAGTTCCGGTTCTCGTCATGCTGAAGAAAACTCCGCTCGATGGTCCAGAGGGCAAACTCGTTCATCCGGGCCAGTTCCGACGGATCAATGGCGGAGCGGATGCCGGCGATCAGGGTTTTGGTTTCGTCGGTCAGTTCTTTCAGTTCCTGAACGGGGCGGTAGAGTTCAACGGGGATGACAATCACGGCGATGGAGCCGATCAGCAGAAGGGCAAACAGCATGAGCCGTTTCCGGAAGGAAATGTAGCGCCCGCTCCGGGGGGTGACTTCCGGAGGCGGTTCCGCGGGGCCCGGAATCACCGCGGGCGGGGCCGGGGCCGGGGAGATCGCCTCGTCGTCTTCTTCCTCTTCAGATCCAGGGGAGAAACCGGGTTCCGGTCCGGGGACGTCAAATTCTGGTTCCGGTTCAGGGGCGGGGGCGCCCGCAACGGGGTCCGGCGGTACGGGTTCACCGCCGGCCGGGGGCGTATCCGTGCCGGTTTCCTCCGGCGGTGCGGGGGGCGGAGGCGGCGGAGCCGGTTCGGCGGGGGGCGGGGCAATGGGCCTGGTTTCACCGGACAGAAAGGCGACAAAGACCGATTTGCACATGGCACAGCGGACCTTTGTTCCCTTCGGTTTCAGGTATTTCGGGTCCAGATCGAACGCAGTCTGACAACTTTGGCACTGTATAATCATGCGGCACGCAGGCGATTAAAATACATCATGAATTTCAACTCCCCCTTGACAGAAAGGCGGCAAAGCAGGATACTTCCATCATAGCAAAAGCGGCAGACCGGCTTTCGGAGGCGGTTCTGTGACGACGCGGGCGGATCATCGGACAGGGCAGGCGGAACAGGTTCTGCTCCCCGGCGGCGCCGCTGCGGTCATCAATACCGGCAAAAAGGGGGATGCTTTCAGTGACTTTCTTACAAATCCCGCAGGTATGTGCAGCCAGACCAGACCCATTGTCAGTTCCATCTGCCAGCGCGAATGTCCGTCCCGCTGGTGCTGCTCTGTGCGGTATTTTTCCCCGCCGCCGGTCAGTCCCGGCGAAATCCGGCAGATTGCACAGACCGGTGCGGCCGGTTTTTACCAGAGAACCGGAACAGGCGCGCACCTCAACGCCGGACCGGACGGATACTGCATTTTTTTTGACAGCAGGTCCAAAATCTGCAACATATATCCCGTGCGGCCCCTGGACTGCCGTCTCTTTCCCTTCGACTTTTTCGCCGCCGGTCCGCGGCTCGGCAACTGGGTGATCTGGGACTGCCCCTATTCCCGGCAATACAGTGAAGCCATGATTGCCGGAATGCTGCAGCGATTTGAAAGTGATGAACTCTTTGTCCGGCATATCATCGATACCTGGGACTATGGCACGGAAGACTACCACGACAGCCTGCAGGCGGCGCATTCACCGGTTTTCCGGATACTGCGCCGGATGAACGTCACGCCCTGACAGTCCCACTCCCCCCGGATGTCCAGAACTGCCGCTCAATGAAACTGCCACAGAAATCGATTGTATCCCCCGTCAATGGCTGTTTATGCTGGATATTTTGCCGGGTGTCAAGCCCAAATCCCGTTGTCCGGAAGTTGTATACTCACGATTTTCCGCTGAATTCAGCGGCTGCACATGCCCCGGCACAACCGGGCGCTTCAGGAGGTCGGAAAAACGGTTTATGCTGACCCTGCTCTTCTATCTCGGAGAGATTCCCTATACGGTGACCTGTGAACGGGTGCGGGAGATTGTGCCGATGGTGTCCCTGACGCCGGTCTCCCATGCGCCGGATTACTTTGCGGGTTTCTTCAACTACCGGGGCCGCCTGGTGCCGGTCATCGACCTGCGGCGGCTCATCCAGCAGACCCCCTGCCGGATCCGGTTCAGCACCCGGATTGTTCTCTCCCGCTATGCCGGGGGGGATGAGCCCGATGCACTGCTGGGGCTGATGGCCGAACGGGTCACCGACACCCTCCGGAGACCGGCATCGGATTTCAAATCCCCGGCGCTGCGCCTGGAACATGCGCCCTACCTGGGCCGGGTCTTTCTGGAAGAGGGACGGATGATCCACCACATCGACCTGGACCGGCTGCCCGACTGTCTCGGATTTCTTCCGTCAGACCAGGAGAGCCGCCCGGGAGGTTCCCCGTCATGAAGACCAGAAAGGCCATCCGTTCCCTTCTGGAAAAGAGGACCGGACTGGCGCCGGAAACGATCGGGGCCGGTACCATCGACAAGGCGCTGCTGGACCGGATGGCGGCGGTGGATATCGAGCGGGAAGAGCAGTACCTGCAGTACCTTCTGACCCACACGGCGGAATGGAACCGGCTGGTGGAACGGACCGTGGTTCCGGAAACCTGGTTTTTCCGTAACCGGGAGGCCTTCCGGTATATGGGGGAGTTTGCCCGCCGGGAATGGCTGCCCGGCAGCGGTGACGATATGTTCCGTATTCTGAGTGTCCCCTGCTCCACCGGGGAGGAACCCTATTCGGCGGTGATGACCCTGGTGGATGCGGGGATTCCGCCGGAACGGATCGCGGTGGATGCGGTGGATATCAGCGCCGAATCCCTTCACCGGGCCCAGGAGGGGCTGTATGGTCCGTCGGCGTTCCGGGGCAGGAACACCGCCTACCGGGACCGCCATTTTACTGCGGAAGGGGCCATGCACCGCATCTGTCCGTCCCTCCGGCAACGGGTCCGGTTTCTTCAGGGGAACCTGATGGACCACGCCCTTCTGGCCGACGCGCCGCCCTACACGGTCGTCTTCTGCCGGAATCTGCTGATCTATTTCAATCCCCCGGCCCGGCGGCGGGCGGTCCGTGCCATCGACCGGCTGCTGGCCCCGGAAGGGCTTCTGTTTGTCGGCCATGCCGAGCAGGAAACCTTCCGGGATGCGGGTTTTGTCTGGCTGCCCCGGCCCCAGGCATTCGCCTATCGCCGCAAAACCGCCGCTCCCGAACCGGCACCGCCCCCAGCGCCATCCCCCCCCCTCGGGGAGGCTTCTCCGGGAAAGGGTACTGTTGCGTCCGACAATGAGACCGGCGGAAACCAGACGCCGCCGTCTCCGCCTGTCCCGCCGGAGACGACACCCGCCGTCATAACAGCGGTCAGGAGAAAAACCGCAGAGAACGAAATGCCGTCCCCGGACGATCTGCTCGAGGCCGCCCAGGAACTGGCCGATCAGGGATCGCTGGATGATGCATTCAAGAAATGCCGCATCTGTCTGCAGCGGTATCCGACCCATGCCCGGGCCCATTTTCTCATGGGAATGCTCTATCTGGCCGTGGAAAACGATTCCGAGGCAGAGGTGTACCTGGAACGGGTACTCTATCTCGATCCCGGCCATTATGCGGCGCTGGAACCCCTGGCCCTGC
>JBEPXL010000399.1:0-4177 GCA_041641935.1 Desulfobacteraceae bacterium
ATGCAATCTGAACCGGCTGGAAGATCCCGTAGTCCAGATAGCTCTTGATCCGCCGGAGGGCGAAGATCGTTTCCGGGTTCCCCACACAGAATCCGACACGCCAGCCGGGCATGCTGTAGCTCTTGGAGAGGGAAAAGAATTCCACCCCCACCTCCTTGGCCCCTTTGGCCTGGAGCATGCTGGGGGCTTTGTAGCCGTCGAAGGTGAGATCGGCATAGGCGAAGTCATGGATGACCATTATATTGTGTTCCCGGGCGTAGTCCACAATCTTCTGGAAAAATTCGGGCTCCACCACCTCGGTGGTGGGGTTGTGGGGATAGCTGAGGATCAGGATCTTGGGCCGGGGCCATGTCTGCTTGGTGGCGTTCATCAGGTTTTCAAAAAAATCCTGGTCCGGCCCGACCGGAATCCCCCGCACATCCCCGCCCGAAATAATGGCCGAGTACGGATGAATCGGATAGGTAGGATTCGGCGCAAAAATCACATCCCCCGGCCGGGTGGCGACCAGCACCAGATGGGACATCCCCTCCTTGACGCCGATGGTGACGATGGCCTCGGTTTCATAGTCGATGTCCACGTCATACCGCCGCTTGTACCAGTCCGCAATCGCCATCCGGAGCTTCCGGATACCCATGGAGGCCGAATACCGGTGGTTGTGATGCTTCTGCGACGCCTCAACCAGCTTGTCTACAATATGCTGCGGGGTTCCCAGATCCGGATTCCCCATTCCCAGATCGATAATGTCTTCTCCGGCCCGTCTTGCCGCCATCTTGATTTCATTGACGGTGGCAAACACATACGGCGGCAGACGGTCGAGCCGTGCAAACTCTCTCATGGCAGATCCCTTTCAACTCGCTCGGGTTGTGAAATACCGGGGACGGTCAGCGGATCGGACGATCGCGGCTTCCATCGACGGTCTCCTCTTCCATTACCGAAACCGGGAGGTTATGTCAAAAAAATTGTTTTGACTTTTATGATATTTCAGTTTAGTTTTACTTCGATAATTCTGCTTCAGATATTGTGCCAGAGGATAGGAATGACAGAATCGCTTACATATGCAGATGCAGGCGTCCATATCGACAAAGCCAACAAGCTGGTCAGCCGGATCAAGGATATCGCCAAGCGAACGCCGCGACACGGGGTGATGGGGGATATTGGCGGATTCGGGGGGCTTTTTTCCCTGAATGTCTCCAGCATGGAGCGACCCGTCCTGGTGAGTTCCACCGACGGCGTCGGAACCAAGCTGAAGATCGCCTTCATGACAAACCGCCACCACACCATCGGGATTGATCTTGTGGGAATGTGTGTCAACGACATCGCCGTTCAGGGCGCCAAGCCCCTTTTCTTTCTCGATTATCTGGCAATGGGCCGGCTCGAGGAGAATATCGCCACCGAAATCCTGAAGGGAATCGGCGAAGGATGCAACCAGGCCAACTGTGCCCTCATCGGCGGTGAAACCGCGGAAATGCCGGGCATCTATCAGGAAAGCGAATATGATCTGGCCGGGTTTGCCGTGGGGCTGGTGGACAACGACCGGATCATCGACGGCTCGGATATCCGCGTCGGCCATCAGCTGGTCCAGATTCCCTCCAGCGGGCTGCACAGCAACGGCTATTCTCTGGTGCGCAAAATCTGCTTTGATGTTCTGAAGCTGGATATCGACAGCTACATACCCGAATTCGGAAAAACCCTCGGTGAAGAGCTTCTGATTCCTACCAAAATCTATTCGGAAACCATCCAGAACCTGATCCGGGACCTGCCCATCCACGGCCTGGCCCATATTACCGGCGGCGGTATCGAAGAAAATATTGTCCGGATCATTCCCCAGGCATGTGGCGTGATCATGCACCGGGGAAGCTGGAATATCCCGCCCGTATTCCGGTTTCTGCAGGAAGCCGGCAACATTGACGATCATGAAATGATGCGGACCTTCAACAACGGGATCGGCATGATCGCCGTCGTCCCCGAACAGTCGGCCGGGGATGTGATGCAGCGGCTCCGGGGCATGAACGAAGACGCCTGCGTGGTGGGAGAGATCGTGGAGCGGAAGGGCTCCGGCACCCGGGTAAAGTGGAACGACTAAATTTAAAGTGATGATCGGCCGGCTGTTCCGGCGGATCTGAATTTTCAGGGGACGGCCGGAAGACTGCACGACGCCGACAGGCAGGTTGCGGTTCTCTGGCCGTCTGATATATTTGCATGTCCTATGCTGTTGCGATCATATCATTTCTTCTCTGTCTCGGACTGACGCCGGCGGTACGGAAGCTGGCGATCCATAAAGGCTGGCTTGCCTTTCCGGTCAAGGACCGGTGGCACAAACAGCCGACGGCGCTGATGGGGGGAATTGCCGTTTATCTGAGTACGGCCATTCCCCTTTTTCTGTTGACAGACCTGAAACCGCTTCTGCCGCATCTGACCTGGATGGCCGGTCCGCGGGTGCTGCCCCCGGTGGACGCCGCCATTCTGGTGGGGATGACCCTTGCCTTCATTCTGGGGCTGCTGGATGATTTCATCCGGATCAAACCCCAGACCAAGCTGGTGGGGCAGATCCTGATCGCCTCTCTGGTGACCTTTCTGGGATTCCGGCTCCACTGGTTCACCTCGATGACCCTGGATACCCTCGTCACCATCTTCTGGATTGTGGGAATTACCAATGCCTTCAATCTGATCGACAACATGGATGGTCTCTGCACCGGCGTCGCCATCATTGCAGCCTCCTACTTCACCATCCTCTTCTCGGATTACATGGCGGGGGGATTCGTGTCGGCCATGCTGCTGGTGGGCGCGCTGGTGGGCTTTCTGGTCTACAATTTCAAACCGGCCTCGATTTTCATGGGCGACTCCGGCAGCCTGATGATCGGCTTTACCCTGTCGATGCTGGGACTTCACTATGCCGATTCCGGCAGTTCCGCACGGCTGGCGGCCTATGCCGTGCCGGTCATGATCCTTCTGGTTCCGATTCTTGACACGACCATGGTGACGCTGATCCGGCTGCTGAGCGGGCGGCGGGCCTCCCTCGGCGGACGGGACCATACCTCTCACCGGCTGGTTCTGATCGGTTTCAGCGAGCGGGACGCGGTCCTGTTTCTGTATGGTGTCGGCGCCATTTCCGGCGTTGCGGCCCTCTTTGTCAGCACGACCGACAGCCTCACCTCACCGGCGGTGATCATTCCCCTGGCGCTGTCCGTACTGTTGATCGGCGTTTACCTGGCACAGATCCGGGTCTATCCGGATCGGGAATTCTGCATGCTGAAAAACCGGCCCTATACCCCCATCCTGATCGAGCTGACCTACAAGCGGCAGCTGGTCCTGGTGATCCTGGACTTCTGCCTGATCGTGTTTTCCTATTACCTCTCCTACCGGCTCCAGTTTACCTCGGCGGATCTGGCCTTCCAGTTCAAACTGTTTCTCAATTCCCTGCCCGCCGTCATCGCCTGCAAGTTTATCGCCTTTTTTATCATGGGCATCTACCGGGGCATCTGGCGCTACATGAGCACCAACGATGTCTTTGTCTATCTGAAGGCATCTGCCGTGGCATCGCTGCTCTCCATTGGAGCCTTGGCGATGCTCTACCAGTTCCGGGACTTCTCCAAAGGAATTTTCGTCATCGACTGGCTGCTGACGACCGGCCTGCTGCTGGGTACGCGGGGATCATTCCGGATTTCGCTGGACGCCATCAAGCGGCGGACCCTGGTCGGGGAACGGGTTCTGATCTACGGCGCGGGACGGGGCGGCGAAATACTGCTCCGGGAGATTATCAACAACAAGCGCCATCATATCCGACCGGTCGGATTTATCGATGACGACGTACTCAAGACCGGCAAGAAACTCCAGGGGTACCCGATCCTCGGCACATTCAAGGATATTGAACAGATCCGGGAAAAACACGGTTTTACAGGTGTCATCGTTTCCTTCAACGGCCATATTCCCAACAATTTTGAAGGGGCAAAAGAATTCTGTAAAACCCACGGTCTGTTTCTCAAACGCTTTTCCATTGCCCTGAACGATGTGGAAATGAAAGCCGCACCGGCTCACAGCGAAAAAGAGGATATCCGGGAAGAGGAGAAGCCGGTCCGCGCCTCCGGTCCGCCACTGAATTGAAGAGGGGAACACGCTTCTGCAAGGTCTGCAGAACTGTAAAAGGAAAGGGGCAGCCCGAGCTATACGCCGGGCTGCC
>JBEPXL010000400.1:0-4166 GCA_041641935.1 Desulfobacteraceae bacterium
GGGCGATATCCTGCGCCGGATGGATGAAAAACGGCTGTTCAGCATGCCGGTGATTTCCAATAAACGGTTTGTCGGCATGATTTCCAAAGCGACCCTGCTGGACCAGTACCGGAAGGAGTTGCGGGTTCAGACCCACCGGTGACTTTCTTCCCGATGGATGCCGCTCCGGAAGGAACACGCCCGACACTGTCACCGTGCCCATTCTGAAAAAGAAACAAGGAGATGTTCATGGAAACGCAGTTGTTTCACATATTCCGGAATACGCCGCTGGGCAGGGAAACCCTGCTCCAGTCCCTCTATTTCTGCGATACGCTGGGTGTCTCTCCCGTTGTATATATTCCCCGGCACATCCGCTTTCTGATGTACTTTGAAAATGATGTGGTACAGGTGGATCTGGATGAATCCTATCTCACGGCCCCGGATACGGCGGCAGATCATGCCGTCGAACTGCTCCGTGACCGGGGATTTGAACCCGTTTTTTTTGAACCCCGGAATTTTACCGCCTCGACCCTGCCGGACATCCCGACTCATTTTGACTTCATGTGCTGTCCCCGCAGCATCAGCGACCTTTCTTCCAAAATCGGACTGGGGTATATCGGCCCGCGGGTCCGCCGGATCGTCAAATCGGCCCATTTTCCGGTTCTGGTGACTAGCGCTGTCTTCAAGCCGTGGAACAGCATCGCCGTCTCTTTCGGCGGCTCCAGAAATGCTGTCAAGGCACTCAAACTGGGCTTGTGGCTCCAGCGCAGTTCCGGATTGCCGCTGTCGGTATTTACCCAGACAGAAGGAAAATCCCCGCAGGAATATCATGAAGTGGTCCGGGAGGGGGGACTGGAACGGGAAGTGGAACAGCATGTGCGCCGGTGGCACTTTCTGGAAGAGGGAACGTTTGAAGAAAATCTCTACCATATTCCCCATGATGCGCTTGTGGTGGTCGGGGCATTCGGTCACGGCATCATCAAGGATATCCTCTTCGGCAGCACCATGGAAAAGATCCAGTCGGTTCTTCCGAACAATCTGCTGATCGTCGGCCCCCCGTATGCGGCGCCCAGGTAACCGTCAGCATCCATTGTCCGGTCCGGAACAGTGAAAAACGACCGCCTGCTCGTAATTCATCAGGGGGCGCTGGGAGACCTGGTGGTGACATTTCCTGCCCTGCTTCACCTCCGGAAACGGTTTCGCCGGATCGATGGACTGTGTCAGCGGGGGCCGGGCGAACTGGGGTGTCATCTGAACATCTTTGACGCGGCTTTTCCGCTGGAATCCGCTGCCGCTTCCTCTCTCTATGCGCCGCAGCCCGATCATCGAATCCGCCGGTTTATCAACCAATCCGGTGCAATTCTTCTTTTCTCTTCCTCTGATACGCTGGAAAAAGCACTCAAACAGCATGTTCAGATACCGGTGTACCGGATACCGCCCCGCCCGAAGCCGGAACTTCCGGTGCACGTCGGCCTGCACATTTTTTCCCGGTTGCAGTCAATCGGACTGATCAAAGAAGGAAGGGATGCAGCGGAAGTCCTGATGGGCCGGCGCGCCAAGCCCCTTTCCGCATCCCGCCGTGTACTGATTCAGCCGGGATCCGGAAGTCCCCGAAAAAACTGGCCCTTGGATCGTTATCTTGCTGTGGAACAGCAGTTGCTCGAAAAGGGATGGCAGGTGGAATGGGTACTCGGACCCGCAGAAGACGCGATGAAAGAGAAACTGGGGGAAGGAAGGATTCTCCATCAGCCGGAACGTCTTCCGGAACTGGCGGATCTCCTGTCCGGAGCAGACGGCTATATCGGAAATGACGCTGGTGTGACCCATCTGGCTGCCTTCACCGGCCTGCCGACCCTTGCGATATTCGGACCATCCTCTCCGGAAAGATGGCGACCGGTCGGACATGCAGTCCAGGTCGTTCAATCAGCAGTGCCGGACTGTGAAGCCTGCTTCGAGACCGACCGGAACAACTGCGGACAACCATCCTGTCTCACAGACATTTCCGCTGAAAGGGTCGTTGCTGCATTCCAGGAAATGTTTTCCTGACCCTGGACAAACCTCTCCGGGTCTGATCATCCGGACAAAAAAAACAGCCGGATACCTGTTTCTGCTTTATCAGGTAACCCGGCTGTCTAAGGGTGGTCAGACCCGTGGTTTTCCGTCCCTGCCTTTCGACAGGTTTGGCTTTCTGCTGATATGTATGTGGAACTTCCGGAAATGCTTTCCGGAAAATGGATGATTCGCCTACTTGTCTTTCCCGTTCCGTTTCCGCTTCAGTTCTGCAAGTCCGATCAGACCGAATCCAAACAGAACCATTGAAGTCGGTTCGGATACGGTGTAGGCCACTTTCACTGTTGGTAATGCCCCTGCAATGCCTGTCATAACAGCGACAACCAGAAAAACCGTCATAAGTGCTGTTTTAATGTTATTCATCTGTTGCCTCCTTTTGCCCCAACTCAAAAAAAAACCGGGTCAACCTGATTTTTCGTTTGGTCAGGCAACCCGGCTGTCTTCCTTTAAGATCCGTGGCTTTCCGTCCCCACCTCACGATGGGTTTGGCTTTATCTGGATGTCCATTCATTCAACTTGCATATAACCAAATGCATAGCCGATGCCAGGCAATTATCCACATTTTTTGTTTAGTGGTAAAAACATGAAAATTTAAAAGGTTAAGCCTTATCATTTTTTTCAACCTACAAAAATTGTAGTTGCGCTGCAAATGGAAAAACCCGAAATATGGAGATGGATCATCAAAAAATGTAGGGAAATACAGGGGCAGGGGATTTGTTAGGATATAATTAAGAGATATTAATCTTAAAGATAGAGTGTAGCTGTCTCTGAAGAAGCATGATTACTGGCATGAGGGCTGTTTCTGTCCAGTAAAAATATGTAAATATTTCACATTTATTTTGTGAGGAAATGCCATAAACAGAAAATCCAGATTCCCTCAGAAGGGAAACAGGCGCACCCCGCACGCCGGCAACAGCAGGATCCGCTACTGATGGAAGAACCAAAACGGTTTGACCCCGATGTTATCGGGACAGGAAGAGAGGGGCAGGAGAAAAAAAGACCGGCAGAGCGAGTATCAGCACCACTGCCGGTCATGGGCTCAGTCGATCATCTGACACAATCGAAGGACACTGCATCATCCACCAAAAAGCCGGTAATAAATCCCCGTCAGCAGTGCCCAGGCCAGCACAAGAACGGTTGCGCCAATACAGACACCGGCAAGCGTCTTGTCCAGCAGACGTTCTCTTCGTTTTTCCGGATACCCCAGGAGAAAGCCCATCAGAATACCCGCCAGCACACCGCCGCCGTGTCCCCAGTTGTTGATGTTGGGCATCATTCCGATGAAAAACAGCCCGATGAGCCATCCGAACACCTGTTTGTAAATCGCTTCCCCAAAAGTGCCGCCACGGTGCTTGCCGTAATAGAGCGCCGCCCCGATCAGACCGCAGACCGCCGCCGAGGCACCGATCGTAAACCGGACATCGGCCAGATAGGAGACGAGATACCCGATGACACCGGTCAGGGTATAAATGATGATCATCCGGTAGATGCCGTAGATATGCAGGATCAATGTTCCCAGCTGGCGCAGGGCAATCATGTTGAAGATGATGTGGAGAAGGCTTCCGTGAAGATAGTTGGCCGACAGAATTGTCCACCACCGGTTGAGCTGTTCAATGGGAATCGTACCCGTCGCACCCAGCAGCAGCAGGCTGTTGTTGTGGGGAGAAAGAGCGTTCAGCGGGCTGCTGAGTCCCAGGGAGATCGGGTAAAGGAAAAGGGAGAGCGCATACATTCCGATATTGATATAGATGATGACCCGGATGACCTGATCTTCCTGTGAAAATCCCTTGACAAGAATGTTGTTTTTCCACCACGCACCGGGATTGGCAATGCCGCAATGGGGGCAGCGGGGTTCATCCCGGCTGATCAGTTTGTTGCAGTTCGGGCAGAGCATCGATTGCTTTTCAGAAACTGTCATTGATTTCCTGTCTGTTCATCATTAGTAGTCACTCAACTCCCGCGCGCGACGCAATGCCCGTTCCGCTTCAACGGTTTCACCGTTCCGGCGGAGCGCTTCTGCGATAATTTTCCAGTTATCCGCCTGGAGGGACCGGTTATTCCCCGCCAGCAGATTCGATTTCCGGGCCAGTTGTTCCGCCTGGGTATAGCGTGTCCGT
>JBEPXL010000401.1:0-4166 GCA_041641935.1 Desulfobacteraceae bacterium
ACGCGGCAGGTGTCGGGGAAGTGACACGGCAGGTTCCGGCACTGGATATTCTGGTCAACAATCTCGGGATTTTCGAACCCAGAGCCTTTGAAGAGATCACCGACGAGGACTGGTTACGGTTCTTCGAGGTCAACGTCATGAGCGGCATACGGCTGTCCCGCCACTACTTTCCCGGCATGAAAGAACGGAACTGGGGCCGGATCATTTTCGTCTCCAGCGAATCCGGCCTTCATATTCCGCCGGAAATGGTCCACTACGGCATGACCAAGGCGGCCCAGATCGCTGTGGCCCGGGGCATCGCCGAAACCACCACCGGAACCGGGGTTACCGTCAATTCCGTCCTGCCCGGACCGACCCGGTCCGAAGGCGTCTCCACCTTTGTGGGGCAGATGGCCGAAGAACAGGGCATCAGCATGGATCAGATGGAGACGGAATTTTTCGAAACCGCCCGGCCCACATCCCTCCTCCAGCGGTTTATCGAGCCGGAGGAGGTCGCAAACCTGATTGCCTATCTCTGCAGCCCCCTTGCTTCAGCCACCAACGGCGCCGCCCTGCGGGTGGACGGCGGCGTCGTCCGGGCCATGGCATGATCAGGCAACGCCGGAGGGCTGGATGTCGCCTTCGGGCTTGACGGAAACAGCCTGCTCTTCCTCTTCCGTACGGGACTTTTCAAAGCCGATAAAAAAGGCCAGCAGCGACGGAATCACAAAGAGCGTAAAGAGCGTGGAAAAGGCCAGTCCACCCAGAAGTACGCTTCCCAGTCCCCGGTAGAGTTCACTTCCCGAACCGGTCGAGATGACCAGGGGCAGCAGACCGAAGACACTGGTGGAGGCGCTCATGAAAATGGGACGGATCCGCGTCCGGACGGCGCTGGATATGGCTTCAATCCCCTGCAGTCCCTCATACCGCACATTGTTGAGGGACTGGTACACAATGAGGATGGCGTTGTTGACCACCGTCCCCACCAGAATGATGAAACCGAGCATGGTCAGCACGTCAAACCCCTGTGGAGTAATGAAAATATTGACCAGCTTCAGCCCCACAAATCCTCCTGCCGCAGCCAGGGGCACGGTAAAAAGGATAATAACCGGATAGAAAAAGTTCTCGAACAGCGCCGCCATCAGGAGATAAGTGATGGCAACAGCCAGAAGGAAATTCCACTGGAGCGCCTGACGGGTCGCCGTCAGCTTGTCCGCGTTGCCGCCCACCGAAATGGTCACATTCTGAAGCTGTCCCTGCTGCCTGAGCGGTGCAACGAGACTGGTTTGGATGGTCTCGATGGCGGTCTGCAGCGGCACATCCTCCGGCGGCGTCACCTGCAGGGCGACCGTCCGCTTCCGTTCCAGATGGTTCACCTGGGTCATTCCCTGTCCATAGGTGATATCCGCCACATCGCCGATCCGGATCAGATTTCCATACCGGTTGACAATGAGGCCGTTCAGGATATCCTCCGGTGTCTGAAATACCTGGTCATCCCCCTTGAGAATCAGGTCGATCTGCCGGACCCCTTCGGGGCGGAACTCGTCGATCTTCCGGCCGTCCATCAGCACATCCACATAGACCCCCAGTTCCCCTTCGGTGAGCCCGTTGGCCGCCAGTCGCGCCTTGTCCGGTATGATACTGACCTCTGGATAGCTGATTTCCAGCGACGGGACCGGCCGGACCTGGCTGCCCGGTATCTGCTGGGAAATACCGCCGTAGAGGGTCCGCGCGGCGGCAATAATCTCTGTCAGTTCATTGCCGGAAATATTGACATCCACACTCCGGCCCCCGCCGATATCGCTCTGGAAAATCCCGGCCTGAATGCTGACGCCGAACATATCCGGAATCGAGTTGATCACCCGGTTGAATACCGGCAGCAGTTCACCGGCCCGGGTTTCATGGACGGAACTGGCACCGAAGAGATTGAGCTGGGGAGTCGCCACATAGAACAGGTTCTCGATACCCGGAACGCCGTCAACTTCCTCTGCTTCAAAATAGGGAGCGGTCTGTTCATAAATATAGTCGCCGATGGCCTTCCGCTTTTCCACCGATGAACCGGGAGGCGGAACCAGAATGCTGAGCACCAGGTTCCGGTTGCCCTGGGGCAGATATTCCGCCTTGGGAAGCAGCCACCAGGCCAAGGTGACGGAAAGTGCCGTAAACAGGATAATACAGGTGAGCCGGGTGACGGTGTTTTTGAGGAAAAAATTGGCTGTCGCGATGATACCGCCGCCCAGAACGCCGCCGACCCGGTCAATGGCCGCAAACCGTTTCTTTTTCGTGCGGCTGGACCGTTTGTAGAACTGGTTCAGCATACTCGGGATTACCGCTACCGAAACAAAGAGGCTGATAATGATGGAAAAGGTAATGGCAATGGCAATATCCCGGAACAGCTGTCCGGATTCTTCCCGGATGAAAATGATCGGCACAAACACCGCCACGGTCGTTACAGTAGAGGCGAATACCGCACCCACCACCTCACGGGTTCCCTCGTAGGCCGCCTTGAATGCCTTTTTTCCCATGCTCCTGTGCCGGTCAATGTTTTCCAGCACCACGATGGAGTTGTCCACCAGCATCCCCACGGCAAAGGAAATCCCGGCCAGACTGACCACATTGAAGTTCCGGTTGAACACCCACAGAAAAATAAATGTCCCGATCACCGAAATGGGAATGGCAACGGCTGTTGTAACGGTTGCACTGACGCTCCGGAGGAAGAGAAGCAGCACGGAAATCGCCAGCAGGCCGCCGATGAGGACGTTCATCTGGACAATGTCGATGGCGTTGTTGATGTACGGCGCTTCATCATAGATCCAGTCGATGAAGATTCCTTTATCCGCCAGAAGTCCCTCGTTGAGTTCACTCACCACCCCCTTGAGCCGTTCGATCAGGGCGATGACATTGGTTCCCGGTTCCTTCCGGACACCGACGACAATCCCTTCCCGGGCATTCTGCATGACCGAAAAGGTCTGCTCTTCATAACCGGTTTCCGTCCGTGCAATGTCTCCCAGCAGCACCCGCCGGATGCCGTCATCATAGATGACAACGTCCAGCGGATCATCCACGCCCTGAAACTGACTGGTGGTCCGGAGGCGGTAATCTTTCTTGCCGACACCGAGAATACCGGCGGATTCGTTCCGGTTGGCTCCCCGGACTTTCTGAATGACATCGTTGATGGTAATGTTGTGCTGTGCCATCTTCCGGGAATCCAGCTCGATATGGAGTTCCTTTTCCGTGCCCCCGCCGACAAAGAGAGAACCGACACCTTCAACCCGTTCCAGGTGCTGACGGACTTCATTTTCAAAGAACGTCTTGTACTTGACGATTTCGGACGGATCACCGGAGCGCATCTTCATCATGGTCCAGATGACGGGACTGCTCTGTGCCCCGGCGGCATCGATGGAAGGCCGGTCCACGTTTTCCGGATAACCCGACACCTCGTCCAGTTTATTGGAAACCCGGAGCAGGGCGTCATTCAGGTCCGTGCCGACCCGGAACGTGAGAGAGACTTCACCATAGTTGTTGTAACTGGCGCTCTCCATCTCCACCAGATTCTTGACTCCTTTGAGGGCCTCCTCCTGTTTTTCGATGATCTCCTGTTCAATCTCGTATGGCGTCGCCCCGCCCCAGGTCGTCCGCACCGTAATCTGCGGTTCTTCCACATCCGGTGTCAGCTGGATCGGCAGACTCTTCAGGCCGATAATCCCGAACATGAGGATCAGGATCACGACCACGGCAACCGTGATCGGTTTCTGTATGGCATATCGGATCAGATCCATCAGCTTCCTCCTAAAATCTCCACCGGCTGGTCCGGCTGCAGGCGTTCATTACCGTCTACCACCACCGGCATTCCCACCTCGATGTTCGGGCTGTCCACCCCGATTTCATCCCCCATGTAGGCCACAATATTGACCGGCATGATCGTCGCTTTGCCGTCCTGAATGGTGTAGACAAAATTCTGGCCCTGGTGCTTCACCAGCGCGTCACGGGGAATGATCTTCAACTGCTTTTCCTCGCTGATCGGCAGATAGACCGTCGCGGACATGTTCTCGGCCACCGCGACCGGTACACTTGCGATATCGCCGAGGCGGACCTTCATGAAGACATTCTTGGTTTTCTCGTCCGCCACGGGAATGATCCCCTCCACGACACCGGTGAGTTTTTCGGTATCGAAGGCGTTGAGGATG
>JBEPXL010000402.1:0-4166 GCA_041641935.1 Desulfobacteraceae bacterium
GATCCGGGGGAGGACCATCCGCCCCACCGCCGACCGGGTCCGGGAATCCCTCTTCAATATTCTGGGAAACAGCCTGCAGGGAGCGCGGGTACTGGATCTGTTTGCCGGAACCGGCGCGCTGGGCATCGAAGCCCTGAGCCGGGGCGCGGCTTCGGCGGTATTTCTGGACCATTACCGGGGGGCGCTGACGGCTGTCTCGGAAAACCTCACCGCTTTCGGTCTTCAGAAACAGGCCCGGGTAATCCGCTGGAACATTGACAGAAATCTCCACTGTCTCCGGTCCCTTCCGCCTTCGGACCTTGTCTTCATGGACCCGCCCTACGACCGGGAGCTGGTCGTACCGACCCTGCACCTTCTTCAGGACAGCGACCTGCTGACCCCGGCGGCACGCATCATTGTCGAGCATTCCCCGTCCGAAGCGGTTCCCGAAACACTGGAATCATTGACACGGACAGACCAAAGGCGGTATGGAAAGACCATCATCTCTTTTTTTTCTGTGATGTAAGTCTCTTAACCAACAGGAAGGATTGAATATCGCTGCTATGGAAAAAGTCGCTGTCTACCCTGGTTCCTTCGACCCCGTCACCAATGGTCATCTGGATATTATCGAAAGAGGCCTCAAGATATTTGACCGGATCATTGTCACCATTCTGAACAATCCCAGCAAGAAAACCCTTTTTACGGTATCGGAACGCCGCCATATGCTGACCGAAAGCCTGCGGGACATGCCGAATGTGGAAGTGGACGCTTTTGAGGGGCTTCTGGTCGATTATGTCGCGAGCAAGGATATCAAAGCCATTCTCCGGGGAATGCGGGCCGTTTCGGATTTTGAGTATGAATTTCAGATGGCCCTGATGAACCGGAAACTGAACCGGGAAATCCAGACCGTCTTTCTCATCACCGGCCTGCGGTGGATCTTCACCAGTTCATCGATTATCAAGCAGGCGGCCCAGTTCGGCGGCGATATTGAAGAGATGGTCCCCCCCCTGGTCAATCTGAAACTGAAGGAAAAGTTCGGTCTGGTCTCAAAGGCGGACAGATAGATTATGGACCTCTGGCAGCTTCATATTTTCTGTAAAGTCATCGAGTTGAAGAGTTTTTCACTGGCCGCCAAGGTGGTCCATCTTTCCCAGCCGACGGTGAGCAGCCATATCAAGGATCTGGAAGACCACTTCGGCTGCCGGCTGATCGACCGTCTCGCCCGTTCGGCGGTTCCCACCAAAGCCGGTGAACTGCTCTACCAGTATGCCCGGAAGATGATCGCCCTGCGGGATGAAACCGAAGCGGCCCTGGCCGAGTTTCAGGGCAACATCAAGGGACGACTGGTGATCGGCGGCAGCACCATCCCCGGCGTCTATATTCTGCCTTCGCTGGTGGGCGGTTTTGTCGAACAGTATCCGGATGTGCGGCTGTCGCTTTCCATCAGCGATACGGATCAGATTCTGGCGGATATTGTTTCCGGAAATCTGGAAGCAGGTATCGTTGGCGCTGCTGCAGCGGACCGGAATCTTCAGCAGGAAAAACTGCTGGCGGATGAACTGTGTCTCGTGGTGCCGCCCCGCCACCGGTGGGCCGACCGGGACAGAATCGATATAGAGGCACTCCTGGCGGAGCCGTTCATCATCCGGGAATCCGGTTCGGGCACGCTGAAATCATTCGCCGAAAGCCTGGTCCGCCGGGGGCGGGCCATCGAAGAGCTGAAGGTGATTGCGGAGATGGGAAGTACAGCCGCGGTCATCCAGGGGGTAAAAAGCGGAATCGGCCTGTCGGTCATTTCCCGCATTGCCGTTGCCGAAGAACTGACAGCGGGCCGTCTGCATGCCCTTGCCATTACCGGGCTGGACCTGAACCGTCATTTCTATCTCACGACCCACAAATACCGGAGCGGTTCCCCAGCGGCCAGAGCCTTTATCCGCTACCTCAGAAGTACATTCAACACCGGCTGAAGGTACTGCATCCGGCAATCCTCCGGATGCCTGTCTCCGGCACAGAGCATACCATTCTCCCTCTCTGTCATACGGCCACTCCCTTTCCGGAAAGAAAGGGATGTACATCGGGATTGACAGAACGCAGGAAATGCCGGAAAATAATCACCTTGGAACAGGACAGAAGCCGGGAGAGACGAGCCCGGACAAATTTTACCGGTGGAACCAGAGAGGCGTCATGATCAATCCGGCGGAAGGACTGTTGTGGTATTTTGCGTTTGTATTCTCTACGGTACTCCATGAGGCCTCCCACGCCTTTATGGCACAGAAACTGGGGGACGATACGGCCCATGAACAGGTGACGCTGCATCCGTCGCCGCATATCCGGCGGGAACCCTTCGGCATGGTGGTGGTGCCGCTGCTTTCGTTCATGATGGGCGGCTGGATGATCGGCTGGGCCAGCACCCCCTATGATCCCCGGTGGGCCCGGGCCTATCCGAAACGATCCGCCCTGATGGCCCTGGGCGGTCCTCTGTCCAACCTGACCCTGGTGATCCTCTCCGGTCTGCTCATCCGTCTGGGGATGTCCACCGGGTTTTTCTATGCCCCCAGTGCGCTCAACCTGTCCCATGTCACCGCAGCGACCCAGGGGGGAATTTTTTCCGCCGTGGCAACGCTGGTCAGTATCTTTTTTTCCCTCAATCTCCTTCTGTGTCTGTTTAACCTGCTGCCGGTTCCCCCGCTGGACGGCAGCGGCATCATTCCCTTATTTCTCAGCGACCGCCAGTCCCTCAAATACATGGACATGATCAACACGCCGGTCTTCGGACTGATCGGCCTTCTGATCGCCTGGAATCTGTTTGATGACATTTTCAGACCGGTGCATCTGTTTGCCATCCGGATGCTGTATCCGGAAATGTCCTATCACTGAGATTCTCCTTCTTCAGAAAACGCCGCAGAACCTGCCGGTATACCGGGCCGACATGCCGCTGCGTCCTCCGCTTCTGGCGGCTATATCCGAACTCCTTTCCTGTCAAGTCCTCTCACAATATTTTTAATACAAGAACCATGCCACCTCCTGAAATTTTATTACATTTCCCCTTGACCACCCTTCACAAATGTTTATCTTACTGAGCCAAAAAGGAAGGTATGACAAACCGAATACAAACACTTTCAGGAGGAGGGACGAAAAATGATCGTCAGAAGAATGCTGAATCCCACAGGCTGGAGATGGAATGATCCGTTTGAAGAACTCAATGACATGAGAAGACGGATGGAGCATCTGAGCCGGACGTTCACCGGACGGCAGGATGCCGCGCAGACGAATGTCGGTGTGTTTCCGCTGGTCAATGTCACGGAGGATGCAGACAACTACCGGGTTCGTGCCGAACTGCCGGGGGTAAATGTCGATGACCTTGATATTTCCATCACCGGCAACAGTCTGGCCATTTCCGGTGAACGGAAAATCGCCGCCGAAGACACATCCGCCAAGTATCACCGGCGGGAGCGGGAAGCCGGCAAGTTCAGCCGGATGATTGAACTTCCCAACCGCGTCGATTCCGAAAAGGTGGATGCGAAACTGACCAACGGCGTATTGACCGTAACCCTGCCCAAGTCGGAAGCCGCAAAACCGAGACAGATCAAGGTCAGCTGAACCAGAGAAAACATCAGCAAAATATAAGGGAGGAAAAACAGATGGCCAACGAATCAACAGAACTGAGAGCAAGAGACAAGGAACAGGCGGAACCTGCGGTCGAGCAGACCCGGGCGGGCCGCATTTTTATCCCTGCGGTCGATATTTTCGAAACCGAGCGGGAAATCACCCTGATTGCAGATATGCCCGGTGTCGCACCGGAGAAACTGGATATAGACCTGCGGGAGGATACCCTGACCCTTTCCGGCGAAGTCGAACCCCTGGAAGGTCAAACCGAAGAGCCGATTCTCCGGGAATATGCAACGGGAAACTTTTTCCGCCAGTTCAGCCTGTCCGAAGTCATCGACCAGGAACGGATCGATGCCCGGCTCAATGACGGTATCCTGCGGTTGAGCCTTCCCAAAGTGGAAAAAGCCAAACCGCGCAAGATTTCCGTGCAGGCAGGATAAGGCCGCCGGCAGATGTCCCTGCTTTATAAGCAGCCTGTGAACCGGAGGGCTGTTCCGGTTGCCTCCGACAGCCTCCGGTTCTTTTTTTGTCATATGGCGGATGATTCCGGTACAGGATGCTTGTACACCGGAACCGGA
>JBEPXL010000403.1:0-4165 GCA_041641935.1 Desulfobacteraceae bacterium
ACGCCGCCTATGAACCCTGCCTCGGCAGTGTGTCAGAAGCGGTGCTCAAATGCCGCGGACCGGTAACCCCGGAAACAAAGCATGTGGTCTATGAGGTGGAAATCCGGGAAATCGGCTACAATCCCGAACCCTATGTGATCGCGGATGCGATGATGTACGGCGACGGACACGCCATCGTCCGGTTTACGGATATGTCGATGCGGCTGACAGGAACAGACCGGGAAGAACTCGAAACCTTCTGGCAGGCACGGCGGCAGAAGGTCTCCGGAGAGGCAGCCCCTCCGCCGGTTTTCGACCGGAACCATATTCTCGCCTTCGCGCTGGGCAATCCCTCGCAAGCCTTCGGAGAACCGTACCGCCCCTTTGACAGTGACGGAGACCGACGCATCGCCCGTCTGCCTGCGCCGCCCTACTCCTTTATCGACCGGATTACCGGCATTGAACCACAACCCTGGGTGCTGAAACCCGGCGGATGGGTGGAGGCTGAATACGATGTGCCGCCGGATGCCTGGTACTTCCGGGCCGACCGGACCGGTGTGATGCCCTTTGCCGTGCTGCTGGAGATTGCCCTGCAGCCCTGCGGCTGGCTGGCCGCATACGCCGGTTCCGCCCTTAAAAGCAGCCAGGATCTCAAGTTCCGGAATCTCGGCGGAGAGGCTACGGTACACCGGAACGTCTATCCCGATGCCGGAACCCTGACCATGCGCACCCGGCTGACCCAGGCGTCCGAAGCCGGAGGAATGATCATCGAATATTTTGATTTCGAGGTTCTCCGGGGCAGAGAGCCGGTCTATACCGGAACGACCTATTTCGGTTTTTTTACGGCGCAGGCACTGGCCCAGCAGGTGGGAATTCCCGGTGCAAAACAGGCCGCCTATGCACCGTCGGCGGATGAAATGGACCGGGGACAGCGGTTTACCTTCCGGGATGAAGCCCCCCTCCATCCGGATGATCCGGACGCTGCCCCGGCGACATCTCCGGCCATGCCTGCCAGCGCCCTGCGGATGATCGACCGGATCGATCTGTATGTACCGGACGGCGGTCCCGAGGGACTGGGATTGATTCAGGGCAGTAAAACGGTGGACCCGGCGGAATGGTTTTTTCAGGCGCATTTCTATCAGGATCCCGTCTGT
This sequence comes from Desulfobacteraceae bacterium, assembly GCA_041641935.1. Lineage (GTDB taxonomy): Bacteria > Desulfobacterota > Desulfobacteria > Desulfobacterales > Desulfococcaceae > JBEPXL01. The sequence goes on from JBEPXL010000403.1 coordinate 1,134, forward strand.
CCGGGTTCTCTCGGTCTGGAATCCTTTCTCCAGCTTCTCAAATACGCCGCCCGGAAACGATGGGGAGACCGCCCGGAGAATTTACGCTTTGAGCTGCCGGTCGGAGAATCCCACCGGTGGAGCTACCGGGGCCAGATCATCCAGCGCAACCGTCATGTGGAAGTGGATGCCGTGGTGACCAGTGTTGAAGAGACACCGTCACCGGTTCTCCGGGCCGACGGGTATCTCAGGGTGGATGGTCTCCCTATTTACCGGATGGAAAATTTTGGTGTACGGCTGGTATCCTCCCGCACACGGAACGGACAGAAAACGAAGTACTGAACCAATACCCGCCGATTGCGGGACAGGCTGATTTATGCGTTATTCCAAGGTATATGTGACATCTTTCGGTTATGAACTGCCACCCAACGTGATCTCCTCCCGGAATATGGAGGAACGTCTGGCGCCGCTGTATGAACGCCTTCGCCTGAAGGTGGGGCAACTGGAGGCCATTACCGGCATCCACGAACGCCGGTTCTGGAACCCCGGCTTCAAGGTCTCGGACGGGGCGGTGACAGCGGGACGGAAGGCACTGGCGGCTTCGTCCGTTCCCCCGGAAGAGATCGGTATTCTGATCTACGGCGGCGTCTGCCGGGACAATCTGGAACCGGCCACAGCCTGCGCCGTTGCCGATGCGCTGGGAATCGGTCCGCGGGCGGAAATCTATGATGTCTCCAACGCCTGTCTCGGTGTCATCAACGGGATGATCCAGGTGGCCAACGCCATTGAACTGGGCCATACCCGGGCCGGTCTGATCGTTTCCTGCGAAACCGCCCGGGAGGTGGTCTATGACACCATCAACCGGATGCTGGAAAAACAGGACATGGCATTTTTCCGGGATTCCATCGCGACCCTCACGGGCGGTTCCGGGGCTGTCGCCGTGCTGCTGACGGATCAATCCCTTTCCGGCGGCACAGGACGGCCTCACCGTCTGCTGGGCGGTGTCGCCCGCAGCGCTGCGGAATTCCACAGACTCTGCCTCTGGGGACCGGACGCGGGATGCGCCCGGGACGGGGTACAGGCCATGCGGACCGATTCCGTTGCAGTACTGAAAAACGGTGTGGCGCTGGGCGCGGAAACCTACCGGGATTTTATGCAGGAAATGGCATGGCCTGCCGACAAACCGGACAGGATTATCTGCCATCAGGTCGGTGCGGCACACCAGAAAACGATTCTGGCCTCACTCAATATCCCGAAGGAGAAGGACTTCAATACCTTTCCGTTTCTCGGCAATATCGGTACGGTGTCTCTGCCCATTACCGCCGCCATCGCCGACGAACGGGGATTTCTGCAGCCGGGGGACCAGGTGGGCTTTTTCGGCATCGGCAGCGGTCTCAACTGCATGATGCTGGGACTTGAATGGTGAGAATCGAAACAATGAAGAAACCTGTCGACCTGAACCGGTTCCGCCACCTGTATCCCTTTACGTCCCGTTATTATAAAAACAACGGCCTGCAGTATCACTATCTGGATGAGGGATACGGCGAACCGGTGGTGATGCTGCATGGCAACCCGACCTGGTCCTTTTTCTACCGCAATATGGTAAACGCCCTCTCCGGCGAATACCGCACCATCGTGCCGGACCACATCGGATGCGGTCTGTCGGAAAAGCCGGGGCTGGACCGGTATGACTACCGCCTCAAGAGCCGGGTCAATGATCTGGACCGGCTCCTGATTCATCTCGACATTCAGGAAGGCATTACCCTGATGGTGCACGACTGGGGCGGCATGATCGGCATGGTCTACGCGCTGCGCCATCCGGAGCGGATCCGCCGCCTGATCATCACCAATACCGCCGGTTTTTTCCCCCCGAAGCAAAAGGGACTTCCGTTTCGCCTCTGGCTGATCCGGTATATGACACCCTTTGCCGTTCCGGCTGTTCTGTGCGGCAATCTGTTTGCCGCAGCCGCCGTGCATATGGCCCCCTGCACCAAACTGCCGCCGGATGTCCGGACCGGACTGACGGCTCCCTACAACTGCCCCGGCAACCGGATTGCGACCCTCAAATTTGTTCAGGATATCCCGCTGTGCCGGGAAGATCCGAGCTATGGTCTGGTTCGGTATGCAGATGAAAACCTGACGAACCTGCGCCGGATTCCCATGCTCATTCTGTGGGGACGGCGTGACTTTGTCTTTGACACCGACTATTATCACGAATGGCGGCGGCGTTTTCCGAGAGCCGAAGCCCATTTTTTCGAGGATGCGGGACACTATCTTCTGGAAGACAAGCCGAATGAAATTGCATCTTATGTCAAAGACTTCTTGAAAAAACATCCTGCCTGATGTAGAAAGGGAGGCTAATGTCATCGCGCCAGGAGTCGCCTTCGAAGAAGGAATTTATGGACACCATCGATCCGATAAACGAATCCGTCACCGAAGAAACCGATCGCAGAATCGTCAATATCGCCTACCGTCTCAGGAAAATGGCGGCGCGACATCCCCAGAAACGCGCGGTGGTTTATCCGGCGGGCTGGGATGAAAACGGCCGAGTCGCCTACACCCACCTTACCTTTCTCCAGCTCGACCGGGAGTCCGACTGCCTTGCACACGGTCTGGAAGAAGCCGGCATCACCCGCGGTGTACGTACCATCCTGATGGTCACCCCAAGCCTGGAATTTTTCGCCCTCACCTTTGCCCTCTTCAAGGTCGGCGCCGTACCCGTGATAGTAGACCCGGGCATGGGAATCCAGCGGATGGTCGAATGCCTCCGGGAGAGCAAGGCCGAAGCCTTTATCGGTATCCCCCGTTCTCATCTCCTCCGATGGCGGTATGCCGCCTGTTTCAAATCGGTCAAAAAATGGATCACGGTAGGACGCCGTTTTTTCTGGGGCGGCCTTACGCTGAACCGGATCCACAAGACCCCCTGGGAGCCCTTTCTGCTGACGGAGACCTACGCCGATGAAATGGCCGCCATTCTCTTTACCACCGGCAGCACCGGGCCGGCCAAAGGGGTAGTCTACACCCACGGCATGTTTGACGCCCAGGTCCGGATG
>JBEPXL010000404.1:0-4155 GCA_041641935.1 Desulfobacteraceae bacterium
ACCGGTGGCCCGCAGCAGTGCCGACCAGCGAAAGGGCCGGTGCGGCCGGGTGGCCAACGGTATCTGTATCCGTCTGTATTCCGAAGAGGATTATGAAAACCGCCCGCGGTTCACGCCGCCGGAGATCCTCCGGTCCAATCTGGCGGAGGTCATCCTCCGGATGATCGCGCTCCGGCTGGGAGAGGTGGAGAATTTCCCCTTTATCGACCGCCCGGCCGACAAGAACATCCGGGACGGATTCAATCTGCTGGAAGAACTGGGGGCCATCACCCGCACCGACGGGAAAAAGGGACCGTCCCGGTACGTCCTCACCGACCGGGGACGGACCATGGCGGCCATGCCCATCGATCCCCGTCTTTCACGGATGCTGCTGGAAGCCGCCGACCGGGGCTGTCTGGCCGAGATGATCGTCATCGCCTCGGCCCTGAGCATTCCCGATCCCCGTGAGCGCCCTTCGGAAAAGGAAGCCCAGGCAGATCAGGCCCACGCCCGGTTCAAGGACCGGCGTTCCGATTTCATGGCGCTCCTCAATATCTGGCGGGAGTATCATCAGGCATGGCAGGAACGCCGGTCCATGGGCAAGATCCGGAAATACTGCAAGGAGAATTTCCTCTCCTTCAAGCGGATGCGGGAATGGCGGGATATTCATCAACAGCTTGCGGCAGAACTGGAGGAGAACGGCATCCCCATGCCGGAACAACGACCGGGTCAGGATTCCGGTGAAGGGTTTACGCCCCTCTATACGGCCATTCACCAGTCGATCCTGAGCGGTTTTCTCTCCAACATTGCCATGAAGAAAGAAAAATATATCTACCGGGCCGCCCGGGACCGGGAGGTGATGCTCTTTCCCGGCTCGGGTCTGTTCAACAGCGGCGGTCCATGGGTGGTGGCCGCCGAAATGGTGGAAACCTCCCGCCTTTTTGCCCGCACCGTCGCCAGTATCGATGTGGAGTGGCTGGAGGAGATCGGGAAAGATCAGTGCAGATCGACCTTTCTCGACCCGCACTGGGAACGCAACCGGGGCGAGGTGGTGGCGTTTGAGCAGGTCAGTCTTTACGGGCTGATCATTGTCCCGCGCCGGCCGGTCTCCTATGGCCCCATCGATCCGGAGACATCCAGGCAGATATTTATACAGAGCGCGCTGGTGGAGGGGGATATGAAACAGTCCTTTCCCTTTATCCGCCACAACCGGGCGCTGATCGACGAGGTCCAGGAGATGGAAGACCGTACCCGTCGGCGGGATCTGCTGGTCAGCCCGGCCGATCTGGAGCAGTTCTATCAGGAGCGGATCGATCAGCCCGTCTATGATGTACGGACCCTGAAGCAGTTTCTGAAACGCCGGAAAAGCGACCGTTTTCTCCGGATGCAGCAGGAGGATCTGCTGCGCACAGCACCCGATCGGGAACTTCTTTCGCTCTACCCGGAGAAAATTTCCCTGGGCAATACGGTTTTCCCCTGTGAATACGCCTTTGATCCGGGAAATGCGGCGGACGGCGTAACCATCCATATTCCTTCCGATCAGGCGTCATCGGTCCCGGCAGAAGCGGTGGACTGGGTGGTGCCGGGCCTCTTCCGTGAAAAGGTGGAAACCCTGATCAAGTCGCTTCCCAAAGCGTACCGGAAGCAGCTGGTTCCGGTGTCGAATACGGTGGAGATCATCGCCGGTGAAATGGACCGGACAATGGACCGGCCCCTGATTACCGCCCTGAGCCAGTTCATTCACCGCCGTTTCGGGGTGAATATCCCGGCCTCCGCGTGGGATACCTCGGAAATACCCGACTACCTGAAGATGCGGCTTTCGATCCGGGGCCCCAAAGGCGAAGAACTCCGGTCCGGTCGGGATCCTGTGATTCTGAACCAGGGCGTTTCCAACGCGGTGGATCCGGATGGATTCCAGTCGGCCCGGGAAGCATGGGAGCGGACCAATGTCACCGGCTGGGATTTTCCGGATCTTCCCGACGCCGTCACCCTGAAAGGGGCCAAAGGGGAAAAATGGGTCGCCTATCCGGGCCTGAAGGTTGAAAAGGACGACTCCCTCTCCCTTCACCTGTTCCGGAATCAGACGGAGGCGGTCCGGTCCCACCGGGCGGGAATGGTACGACTGTTTGCAATCCATTTTTCCGGGGAACTCCGTTCCCTCAAAAAGCAGTTGACGCTCCCCCGGCAACTGGACCGGCCGGCCCGTTACTTCGGCGGCGCAAAAGCGGTGGAATCACAATTGTACGATAGCTTTCTGGACGGCCTTTTCCGGAAGGATATCCGGGCGGAAGAACAGTTTCAGCAACACGGAGAGGCAGTCCGTCCGACACTGGTCGATACGGCACGCAAAAAGCTGACGGCAGTGGTCCGCGTGATCGAAGCCTATCACGAAAGCCGTTCCATGCTGTATGATCTGGAAAATGCCAACCGGACCAACCCTGCGGCAATCCGGTTCCTCTCGGATTTGCGGGACGATCTGGCCCGGCTGGTCCCGGAGAATTTTGTTTCCCTGTACGACACCGACCGGCTGGCCCATCTGGAACGGTATATCAAGGCCCTGACTCTCCGGGCGGAACGGGGGCTGGTCAGTTTTGAAAAGGACCGGTCCAAAGCACAGGAAGTGGAAATCCAGACCAGACGGCTGGGGGAACTGCTGAATGAATTGTCCGCATCGGTTTCCGCCGATAAACGGCAGGCGGTCGAGGAGTTTTTCTGGCTGATCGAAGAGTACAAGGTTTCCCTCTATGCCCAGGAACTGAAGACCCCGGTTCCGGTTTCCCCCAAACGCCTCGGGAAACGGTATGAAGAAATCCGGCGAATGGCCTGATTCCAGTGAATTTGCGGTAAACAGGGAACGGACACCGGGAAGAAGGCTGCGGGACACCCTCTTCCGGTGGGGATACATTGCCGCCTATCACCTGCTGCGGGCGGGCTATTTCATTTTCCGGCCCGCCACCTTCGGGGTCTACGTTGCGGTGTGGCACGGGGATCAGGTGCTGCTGATCCGGAATGCATACCGGCCGTATTATACCTTGCCCAGCGGCGGCATCAAACGGAATGAATCCGCTCTGGATGCCGCTGTCCGGGAACTCGCCGAAGAGGTCCGGATACAGGTGCGGCCGGATGAACTGCGGCTGATCAGCAGATATTGCGTACGGCATGAATTTACCCGCGACACCGTAACCCTCTTTGAAGTGGAATTCCCCGCACGGCCCGCATTCCATCCGGACCGGCGGGAGGTAGCCTGGGCGGATTTCCGGACCCCGGAAGCGGCCCTCCAAAACGATCTGTTTCCAGTGGTGGAGCGGTATCTGATGGAACGGAGGAAGGGGTAATGCGACAGTGACAATGATTCTTCTCCAGGCAGCGAACCGTATACCGCTGTTCCACCTGGTTCCTTCAATCGTGCCGGGAATCTGATGCTGCCCAAAGTCAATCTTGCCAGAAACACGGCTTTCTCCTTCATCGCCAACGCCAGCAATATCCTGCTGATGGTTCTCCTGCTGATGGCGGGACGGTACCTGGGAGATGTGGATTACGGACGGCTCACCTTTGCCCTGGCCTATACCACCATCTTCGGCTGGCTCTCCAACTTCGGTCTGGAAGAACTGACCAAGCGGACCCTGGCCCGGGAACCGGAACTGTCGAAACGGCTTCTTGGAAATGTGGTTGTCTGGAAAGTCATCCTCGGCGTCCTCGCCTACGGGGCTGCTGTCCTGCTCATCCAGGTCATGAAGCCGGAATCCCCTGCGGTCCGTTCCATTGTCTATATTCTCGGCATCGCTGCGGCACTGAAATCTTTCAAAACTATTTTCCTGGTTATGTTTCAGGCGTTTGAAAGATTTGAACTGGCCGCCATCAGCCAGACCATTCACAATGTACTCGCCCTCACGGCCGGGGCCTGGGTGCTGGTGACCACCCGGGATATCTTCGGGTTTGTCATTGTCTTCACCCTCGTCAAACTGGTCGATGTGATCATTACCTATCTTCTGATTCACCGCAATATCACACGGCTGGTTCCCCAGTTCGATTTCCGGTTCATGAAGGACTTCCAGATCCAGGCCATGCCCTTCGGTCTCTTCTTTGTCACCATTCTCATCTATTCCTATATCGACACCATCATGCTGTCGGCATGGCGGTCCGACGCGGAGGTCGGCTGGTACAATGCCGCCTACC
>JBEPXL010000405.1:0-4143 GCA_041641935.1 Desulfobacteraceae bacterium
CCAGCAGGACACTCGCCTGATAATCGAGACGGGACCAGATCTCTTCGGAGAAGTGGGGAACCATCGGCGCCAGAAGCAGCGTGACCGATTCGATGGCCCGGCGCATCACCGCCGGTGCATTGGGTGTATCCTGCGCGAGTTCCATGCTGTAGATGGTGTTGACCAGTTCCATTACCGCGCTGATGGCGGTGTTGAAATGGAACCGTTCTTCAATGTCATTGGACACCCGTCGGATGGTGTCATGGATTTTCCGGTACAGATCGCGGAGATCTCCTTCCAGTTCGTCCGGTGATCCGTCATAGGCTTCCACATCTTTCACAGCCGGAAGCCAGTCGGCCACCATCCGCCAGACCCGGTTCAGAAAACGGAAACTTCCTTCCACCCCCTGCTCGCTCCACTCCAGATCACGCTCCGGGGGCGCGGCAAACAGGCAGAAAAGCCGGGTCGTATCCGCGCCATACTCATCCAGAAGCACATTCGGATCGATGACGTTCCGTTTGGATTTGGACATTTTCTCCACCCGTCCGATTTTCACCGGGCTTTCACACAGGACGCAGTTCGGTCCCTCATCGATCCAGTTCACCTGCTCCGGAAAGAGAAAACCGTGGGTGGGGCAGGCGGTGGTCTCCTTGCAGACCATCCCCTGGGTCAGCAGACGGGTAAACGGTTCCCGGCAGCTGATCAGGCCCAGATCGTTGAGTACACGGGTAAAGTAGCGGGAATAAAGCAGGTGCAGGATCGCGTGTTCGACACCCCCGATATACTGGTCCACCGGCATCCAGTAATCCACCGCCTCCCGTGAGAACATGCCCTGGTCATACCGGGGGCTGCAGTACCGGTCAAAATACCAGGAGGATTCCACAAAGGTATCCATCGTATCGGTTTCCCGCCGGGCTTCCCCGCTGCAGGAGGGACAGGTCGTCCGGACAAAGTCGTCCAGCGTGGACAGCGGCGATTTTCCCCCTTCCAGCATGTCCGCCTCTTCGGGCAGTTCAATGGGCAGGTCTTCTTCAGGAACGGGAACCACACCGCAGGATGGACAGTGAATCATCGGAATCGGCGCACCCCAGTACCGCTGGCGGGAAATGCCCCAGTCCCGCAGGCGGAAGCTGACGGTTTTTCTGCCGATGCCGTTTTTATCCATGTAAGCGGCGATCTCTTCCTTGGCCTCTTCATTGGATATCCCGTTGAACTGTCCGGAGTTGACCATGATGCCCTCACCGGTGTAGGCTTCGGGCATGTTAGTACCGTCGAAATTTTCCCCTTCGGGCTGCACCACCACGACAATATCGAGGCCGTATTTCCGGGCAAAGTCGAAGTCCCGCTGGTCATGGGCCGGCACGGACATGACCGCGCCGGTTCCGTACGCCATCAGGGCGAAGTTGGCGGTGTAGATGGGCATTTTCCGGCCGTTCATGGGATTGATGCAGTAGGCGCCGGTAAAGACGCCCTCTTTTTCATAGGTCTCCATCGCCCGGTCCGACCGGTCCTGCAGGGACATCCGTTCCACAAACTCGTTTACGGCAGCTTCCTGATCAGTTCCCTGAGAAAGCTCCGCCACCAGCGGATGTTCCGGCGCAAGGCACATGAAGGTCGCACCGAAGACGGTATCCTGCCGGGTGGTGAAAACGGTAATTTCCTCATCCCGGTTTTCGATCCGGAACCGGATTTCCGCACCGACGCTCTTGCCGATCCAGTTCTTCTGCATGGTGGTGACTTTTTCGGGCCAGCCGGGGAGCTGGTCGCAGTATTCCAGCAGGTCATCGGCATAATCGGTGATCCGGAAAAACCACTGCCACAGCTTTTTCTGGCGTACCGTTTCCCCGCACCGCCAGCAGCTTCCCTGCTCCACCTGCTCATTGGCCAGAACGGTCTGGCAGGTTTCACACCAGTTGACGTAGGATTCCTTCCGGTAGGCCATCCCCTTTTCGTACATCTTGATGAAGAGCCACTGTTCCCAGCGATAGTATTCGGGCCGGCAGGTGGCCACTTCCCGGTCCCAGTCGTAGGAGAAGCCGAGACGTTTCAACTGGGCCCGCATGGCGTCAATGTTTTCATAGGTCCATCGGGCGGGGTGGGTATTGTTCTGAATGGCGGCGTTTTCCGCAGGCATCCCGAAGGCGTCCCATCCCATGGGGTGCAGAACATTGAATCCCCGCATCCGCTTGTACCGGCCCACCACATCGCCGATGGTGTAGTTCCGCACATGGCCCATATGGATTTTTCCGGATGGGTAGGGAAACATTTCCAGCAGGTAGTATTTATCCTTTTCGGGGATTTCCCTTGTTTTGAAGACTTCCGATGTGTCCCAGAATTTCTGCCACTTGGGTTCAATGGCTTTGGGATTATATCTCTCTTCCATTGTCGATCATTCCTCCAAGATCATATCGAAGCAGGCGTCAAAGGGGTTGATGTGCTAAAACTTTCTTTATTTCACAGGATGGGGGGAATGGCAAGGGGGAGGAATGAAATTTTCCCTGTTCTGTCTCCCCCCCTTGATGGAACAGCAGGAATGAGTCAAGGGGATTATAGAAGGTACGGCTCATTTCGCAAGAAGATTTTCTTGACAAAAATTCTGTTGCGTTTCATACAGGAGAGGTGTTTCTTCTTCAAGCACAAACAGAACAATCTGCATTAACTGAAGATAATAATCCAATCGTACAGTAGAATATTCCTATGTCCTATAAATTCAGTACCATCATAGAAAAAGACAAACATGGCTACTATGCCTTCTGTCCTGCCCTGGACGGTTGTCACAGTCAGGGAGATACCCTGGAAGAAGTAATGGAGAACATGAAGGAAGCCCTATCTCTCTACATATCAACCCTATCGGAAACGGAACTGCAGGAGCTTTCGATCAAGCAGATATTTTCAACAGTTTTAGAGGTGCAGGTTGCCTAAACTGCCGAGGATGACAGCCCAGGAAGCAATCGTATTGCTCTTGAAGGCCGGATTCCAGATGATTCGAACAAAGGGCAGCCATCACATTTACAAAAAGGGCAACAAGCGCATCATTATCCCCTTTCACAGCGGGAAAATCCTTCATCCCAAAATTGCCAAACAAGTTATCCATCTGCTGGATAACGATTCCGATCAGGATGACAGAGAGGCCTGATCAAATGAGCAGAAGAAGCATTTTTACCTACTCCACCATCATCCGCGGCAGATAAAACACAATCTCCGGAAACACCGTCACCAGAACCACCATCAGGATCATGATCAGGAAGAAAGGAAAGGTCGCCCTGAGAATATCCCCCACCGTTTCATCTGAAATCCCCTGAATGACAAAAATCGAAAATCCCACCGGCGGTGTAATCTGGGAAAGCTCCACCATGAAGACCAGAAAGATGCCGAACCAGAGCGGATCAAATCCGGCGCTGGTGACGATGGGGAGGACGATGGGAAGGGTCATGACCACGATGGAGATACCGTCCAGGATCATCCCCAGGAACAGGTACATGAATCCCACCACCAGGATGAGTACATAGGGGGAAAGGTCCAGACCGGCGATGTAGAGGCTGAGTGATCTGGCAATGCCCACAAAGCCGACGACCTGGGACAGAAAGGCCGCGCCGATGATGATGAAACAGATCATGGTGGTGGTCTTGACGGCGTTGATGATCGAGTCCCGGAAATTGCTCCAGGTCAGGTTCCGGAACGCAAGGGCGAGAATGAAACTGCCGACGACCCCGATGGCGGCGGCCTCTGTCGGCGTGGTGAATCCGAGATATATTCCGCCCAGTACCACCAGGATCAGCAGCAGCACCGGAATCAGTTCGCGGGAGGCGGATATCCGTTCCCGGAAGGTGTAACGCTCCTCCCTGTCCGGCACGACATCCGGATGCAGGAGAGACTGCACGATAATATAGGCACTGTATATCCCGGCAAGCCCCAGTCCCGGTATGACCCCGCCGATGAAGAGCTTTCCGATGGAGGTATCCGACAGAATCCCGTAGATGATCATGATCAGACTCGGGGGAATCAGAAAGCCCAGCGTTCCGGCCCCGGCCAGGGAGCCGAGGGCCAGATACCGGTCATATCCCCTGCGGGAGAGTTCATGGAGGGTAATCTTTCCGACGGTGGCCGTGGTCGCCGCGCTGGAGCCGGATACGGCCGCAAAGAGTGAACAGGCGACAACGTTGA
>JBEPXL010000406.1:0-4139 GCA_041641935.1 Desulfobacteraceae bacterium
GTAGAGCCGACTGCCCGCTTTACCGCCCGTGAGGCTTACCCGCTGAATGCCGAACCGGTCCATCAGGGAGCGGACCGCCTCGTCATCCGGTCCGCTGACACCGAACATATCCCGCAGTACCGTCAGCTCCTCGTCACTCAGCTTGAGGATGTCACAGTGGGTCAGGGATGTTGCAATCACCTCCCGGTGATAACAGCCGGGCCGCAGGTTAATGTCGTAGAAACACCGGGCATCCGGCGGGCGGTTTTCCAGAATCCGCTGCACCGTTTCCGCTCCCTCCGGCGTCCGCTGCATCAGGGTTCCGTAGCAGATCAGTTTCAGTTCCTTCTGCCGGAGCACGGTATCGATCTCATCCGTCCAGGCAAGGTAATCATAGGCGACATCCCGGATAATCTCGAAGGCGGGCGATCCCTGGTCGTCCAGAACCACATTAACATGGCCGGTTTCATGGTCCGGGTCGACCTGGACAAACCGGAGATCGAATCCTTTTTCGGACAGCACATTCAGAACCCTTTTTCCGTCCGGATCATCGCCGACCCTGCTGGCGAAGACGACAGAAAAGCCGAGCGCCTTCAGATGGGCGGCGACATTGAACGGCGCGCCGCCCAGCCGTTTGTAGGCCGGAAAAATATCAAAGAGAATCTCGCCGATCGTCAGTATCATAGTCTTCTCCTGTTTTCGGAGCAATGGCAGAAAAGGCGCGTGGAAAATTTATGCTCGTCCTGTTTTGCTTGACTGCTGAATTGGTAGTTTGATACAAAATTTCAGGTATTATTTTACAGAAAAACAGATTAGATAGTGAAAGTATACTCCATCAGATAACAGAAGTTTCCGGAGAAATCAAATCACCCCCTGCTAAAACTGACATCACTGGAAAAAGCCAAACTTACTGAGAAGTGAGGACGGAAAGCCACGGGTCTTTCGAGACAGCCGGGTTGCCCTTATCGGGGCTTCCCGGCTGTTTTGTTTTGAAACATCCACCGGGAATATACATAAAATCACCCATTTCTCCGTACACATTCTCTGCACTGCAGCATAAAAATACAGGAAACTTCCCCCTGGCGGAAGTGACCGCCCGGACCATAGCATACCGGTCCTGTCCTGTGGCGACACCAACAGCCCCCCGGAATCAACGGCAGGCCTGTCTGTGATCTGAACAGCACAGACGGTTAGTGCGGGGTCTGACGAAACAATATACAGAAAAAGGAGAAGGCGATGAAAAAACTGGTACACATCATGATCACCGGCATGGGAATTTTCCTTGCCCTGGCGACCGCAGCCGAAGCGGTACGGTTCACAGGCCAGGCGACCGGGTCATGGCGCAATGTCACCTCCAGCCACGAGGCCGATTTTTATATGGTCTTCAATGACGATGCCGTCACGGAGGCCACCTTCCGCTGGGGAACCGAGGTCCACGGCAGTTTTCCCAACCTCCTCACCTTTGACGGTGTCGGCAGCAATGGGGAGCCCGGCTGGAGCGCCGACGAAGGAGATGTTTTCCGGATCGGGGATTTTCTCTACCAGAACGGCAGTACCTACCACTCCATCGGCATTGAAGGGGTGGATCTGTCCATCACCTTCGATATCTTTGATCCGGTTCACCTGGTGCATACCTATTCCTTCGATTTTTCTCTGGAAAACACGCCCAACCTGACCAATGATCCGGTTCTGGACGGGGATACGGTGATGCTGAATGGTTATTTCTCTCCCGCCTTTTTTGAGTGGGCCGGAACCTCCTATGCCCTGGAAATGCTCGGCTTTTCCACCGGCACCGGGGCCACCACGGCAACGGAACTGAAAAGCCCCGAAAACGGAAGAGCCGAGGCCGGACTCTATGCCCGCATCACCCGTGCGGACCGTGTGCCGATTCCCAACCCGGAACCGGGAACCCTCCTGCTCGTTACCGCCGGTCTTCTTGCCGGTGCGGCCGTCGCCCGCAGGCGGAAACGGTAATCCTGTTACGGAGATGGCTTTCCCGGTCAGCGCAACCGGTTCCGGCTGCTGCATCCTGACTCTTGACACCCGCGCCGCTTTCCGTCATACTCCCACCGATCCCGTGTTATTTCAAATTGTTTGAAACACCAGCGGAGGAAGAATTGGACACGAGAGAATTGACGATTCTGTGGGTGGGAGATAGCAGCAATGATGTGGAACAGGCCCGGGGGGCCTTTGCGGACCGGGGCCGTCCGGTCCGGTTCGTCAAGGCATCGAACCTTGCCGAAGCCGGCGACCGGCTGAAGGAAACGGTACCCGACCTGATCGTGACCGATGCCCGGCTGCCGGACGGCGCCGGGGCGCAACTCCTCTCCATCGAGGACGGGGAAGCCCGGCTGCCGGTCATTATCATGACCGACCAGATCAATGAAAAGGCCGCCGTGGAAGTCATCAAGGCCGGGGCAATGGACTACCTCCTGAAAAACGAAACCACCCTGGTGGAGATGCCGCACATTGTCGAACGGTCCATCCGGGAATGGAAACTGCTGCAGGAACGCCGGGAGGCCCGGAAATCTCTTCGCCAGAGCGAGGCCCGGTACCGGTTTCTGGTGGAAAACACCCTCGACGGTATTTTCATGGTCGAAGTCCCCTCCGGCACCTGCCTTTACCTGAACCAGCGTATCTGCAACATTTTCGGATATTCCACCGAAGAAGGGCAACAGCTTACGCTCTGGGATGTGCTGTCACCGGAAGAACACGACACCGTCCGCCGGCGGATAGATGCGGCCCTTTCCGGCCAGCGGTCACCGGACCCGCACCAGACCTACACCATGCTCCGCAGCGACGGCGCCACCTTCCCTGCCGAAGTCTCCGTCTCCCTGGTCCGTTTTGAGCAGCGCCTGGTCCTGCAGGGCATCCTCCGGGATATCACGGAACAGAACCGGCTGCAGGAACAGCTCCGCCACGCCCAGAAGATGGAAGCGGTGGGCACGCTGGCCGCAGGGATTGCCCATGAGTTCAACAACCTGATGCAGGCGATTTCCGGGTATACGGAACTGCTGATGCTGAACCCGAAACTGGAAGACGCCGCCCGCAAAAAAATGGAGTCGATCCAGTCGGCCACCCGGCGGGCATCGGAACTGACCCGGCAGATCCTGATTTTCGGCCGCAAGGTGGAAAATGAATTCCGATCCCTGGGGCTGAACCATGAGGTACGGCATACCTTCAAGCTGCTCAAAAAGGCCCTGCCCCGCATGATCGATATTCAGATGAACCTTGATCCGGATCTCGAACAGATCAAGGGGGATCCGGCCTATCTCGGACAGATGGTCATGAACCTGGGCATCAATGCCCGGGAGGCGATGCCGGAGGGCGGCAGGCTTCTGATCGAAACCAGAAATATGGAAATCGACACCGCCAGCGCCCGGCAGATGGGCAATCTCAGACCGGGCCGCTATGTGCAGCTGACGGTTTCCGACACGGGTCACGGCATACCCCGGGAGGTCCGGGACCATATTTTCGAACCCTTTTACACAACAAGGGACACGACCAGTCACCGGGGGCTCGGGCTGGCGATGGTCTATGGCATTGTCAAGGAACATCTGGGGCATATCCTCTGCTACAGTGAACCCGGCCTCGGCACGACATTCAAGATTTACCTGCCGGTGTTCCGTGCAGAAGAGAAACCGGAACCGCCGCTTTCCCTTCCGGGGGGAAATGAAACCATCCTCCTGGTGGACGATGAGGCATTTATCCGGAATTTCTGTGAAGAACTGCTGCGCCAGTTCGGGTACTCGGTGCTGACCGTACCGGACGGCGAAAGCGCCCTTGCGGTATTTTCTGAAAAACAGGAACAGATCGATCTGGTACTCCTCGACCTGCTGATGCCCGGCATGGGCGGAAAGCAGTGTCTGCGGAAGATGCTGGACATGGAACCGTCGGCCCGGGTCATCATCGCCAGCGGCTATGCGCCCGACGGAGAACTGAAAGAGACGCTGTCGGAAGGCGCACGGGGGTTTCTCAACAAACCCTATGACGCCCATCAGTTGCTGACAAGTATCCGGACGATTCTGGATCAGGAACCGAAATGACCTGCTTCCCCCATAGCAAAAGGAGACCGTCATGACCCTGCGCAGCTTTTCCGTCTATGATATCTATCACCGGAATGCCCGGCTCTATCCAGATGCGACGGCGCTGGTCTCTGA
>JBEPXL010000407.1:0-4129 GCA_041641935.1 Desulfobacteraceae bacterium
AGCGAACACCGCCGGAACCGGACTGACGGAACTGGAACTTTCCACCGGATTTACACTGGGGGCCGCACCGTCAGACAAGACAATTCAGCGGGACAACGACACCATCGAAGATTCGGTCGTCGGCCTGCTGTACAAGTCCATCGTCAAATATGCCCGGGAAAAGAATTTTGAAAAAGCCGAGTCACTGCGGCAGCAGCTGATCGAAACCGACGCCATGGCCCTCACCGAAATCATCCGGTCGGGCGAGATTATCGAGGCCGAAAAAAATGAATCCGAAGAGGTGGAACAGGACCATCTGTCCATCTGGGCCGATCTGTATGATACGCTCACACCCGAGGAGGCCAATACCCTCTATTACTCCCTGGGCGAGGCGGTCTATGAAGCCGACCAGACCATATTCAGCCAGGGCGAAAAGAACAACCGGCTTTTCTTTATCCGGAAAGGGCAGCTGAAACTGAGCTTTACCCGGGGGGAACGGGAAAACCTGCTGAAGGTCGTCGAGAAGGGGGATATCGTCGGCGCGGAAACCTTTTTCTCGGTCACTGTCTGTACCACGACCCTGACCGCCATTTCACAGGTGAAACTCAATTTCCTGAGCAAGGAAATCCTCTCCCAGTGGGAAAACGACTTTCCGGCCCTGGAGTCGAAGCTTCATGACTACTGTCTCCGGCTGGACCGGATTCATGACATTCTCAAAAACAAGGGAATGGACCGGCGCACCCAGAAGCGGTTTCCGCTGAAGGGAATCATATCGGTTCAGATCCTGACCTCATCCGGCAGTCCCACCGGAAAGACATTCAATGGAAGTCTGCTGGATATCTCCAGCGGGGGTATCTCCTTTTTTATCAAGACCGACAACCGCAGAAACATCAGCCTGCTTCTCGGCCGCAAACTGGGGATGGCCCTCAATTTTCCGGTGGATCTGGCCCGGAAGATGAATATGAAGGTCAGCCTGCCCGCCGGAAAATCCAGAATCCGGATTCACCAGATCGGAACGGTGATCGGCGTATCGCATCGGAGAGAAGACGAGTATGCCATCCACATCAAATTCGACGCACAGATGCACAATGCGCTGGCGGCGGCGGCAGAGCAAAGCGAAGCCGTTTAGGGCCAGACCGGAAAGAGGGAATTCTTGAAACGAACCATTATTCATTACCTGCTGCTGTTTTACTGTCTGTTTGCTCTGAACGGCGTTTACAAGGCCGCTGCCGCGCCGGTCAGCGACGCCACAGAGGAGTGCATCGGCTGCCACTCCTCCATCCATCCCGGCATTGTCCAGTCGTGGCAGAAAAGCCGTCACGCCCGCATCACCCCCGCGGAAGCCTTGAAGGTTGAGGGACGGGCCAGAAAGGTATCCGCTGCAGCGGTTCCCGAACCGCTCCGGAACACAGCGGTCGGCTGTGCCGAATGCCACACCCTGCGCCCCGCCGCCCATACCGATACCTTCGACCACAACGGAACCGATGTCCACGTCGTGGTGAGTCCGGATGACTGCGCCACCTGCCATGCCACCGAGGCGGAGCAGTTTGCCGAAAACATCATGTCCCACGCCCGCGGAAACCTGGCCGGTAACGCCGTTTTCCAGGATCTGCAGCAGACCATTCTCGGTGATCCGGTCCGGGCGGAGGGGCGGCTGACCTTTACCCCCTCCGGACCGGAGACAAGGGCGGAAGGCTGTTTCTACTGCCACGGAACCGAACTGAAAATGCAGGGTCTTGAAGAGCGGGAGACGGTTCTGGGGGCGATGGAATTTCCCCGGATCGACGGGTGGCCCAATCAGGGCGTGGGACGGATCAACCTGGACGGCAGCCGGGGAACCTGTGCGGCCTGCCATACCCGACACAGCTTTTCCATCGAAATGGCCCGGAAGCCCTACACCTGCAAGGAATGTCATATCGGCCCGGATGTTCCGGCATACAAGGTCTACAGCGCCAGCAAGCACGGCAATATCCAGTCCGCCCTGGACAGCGGATGGAATTACACAGCCGTTCCCTGGACCATCGGGGAAGATTTTACGGCGCCGACCTGTGCCGCCTGCCATATCAGTCTGCTGGTCAGTTCCGAAGGCGTCACCGTGGCCGAAAGAACCCACCGGATGAGCGACCGGATTCCCTGGCGCATCTTCGGACTCATCTACGCCCATCCGCACCCGCTGGACCCGGATACCACAACCATCCGGAACCGGGACGGACTGCCGCTGCCCACGGACTTTGAGGGCGGGTTCGCTTCTGCCGATCTCATCGATGCCGAAACCCAGCGCCAGCGGGCCGAAACCATGCAGGCCATCTGCCGGAGCTGCCACAGCACCTCCTGGGTGGAGGGCCACTGGAACCGGTTTGAACAGACCATCATGGAGACCAATCACAAGACCCTTGTGGCGACCGGCATCATGAAGGAAATCTGGAACCGGGGTTTTGCCGAAGGGCTCGACAAGGGGCAGAGCCCGTTTGATGAATCGGTGGAACGGACATGGAGCAGTACATGGCTGCTGTATGCCAACACGATCCGCTTTGCCTCGGCCATGGCCGGCGGCGGCGATTATGGCGTATTTGCCGATGGCCGGTATGCCCTCTCCCGCGAGATCCGGGAACTGCATGACTGGCTCGATCTCCGCATCCGCCTTCTTGCCCCGCCGACCCCGGTGAACAGTGAAATGCCTGATATATTTGCCCCCCGGCCGGTGGCGAAACGACAGCCGGTGGAACAGAACATCTACCACAGGAAATGAACCATGACCACATCAACCCCTGATCTCTGTGACGCATGGCCCGACCGTGTACAAGTGGTGGAGCCGATCTTCCGGAACTACGGGGGACATGCCGCCTTTGGCGGCCCCATCGTCACCGTGAAATGTTTTGAGGATAATTCACTGGTCCGTGATCAGGTAAAGACGCCCGGCAGGGGGCGGGTGCTGGTCGTGGACGGCGGCGCATCCCTCCGCCGGGCACTTCTGGGAGACCGGCTCGCGGCGGCAGCCGCAGACAACGGCTGGGCCGGCATCGTCATCTACGGCTGTATACGGGATGTGGACGAAATCGCCCGGACACCGGTCGGGGTGAAGGCCCTCAATGCCGTTCCGGTAAAGACGGAAAAAAGAGACATCGGTGACCTGAACATTCCGGTCACCTTCGGCGGCGTCACCTTCCACCCGGGTGATTATCTGTATGCCGACAACAACGGCATTATCGTATCCGACGCGCCGCTCAATCCGGACAAATGAATCTCTTTCTGGCTGTGCCGGACGGAACATGACGAAAAGAGCGGACACAAAAGCCCCTTTCGATATTGCCGAAGTCATGAAGCGGATTTCGGTGATGGTGCAGCCCTGTCCAAAGGCGGCGCTCTTTGAACTGGCCGAACTGGGCTTTGATTCACCGTTTGCACAGCTCCTGGCCTGTATCATTTCCATCCGGACCCGGGACGAAGTAACCCTGCCCACAGCCCGGCGGCTTCTGGAGAAGGCGCCGATCCCGGCCGCCGTCGTGCGGCTCGGTACTGAGGGCATTGATGCGTTGATCCGGGAAACCAGCTTTCATGAACGAAAGGCGGCCCAGATTTACGCCATCGCCGAAACCGTGGAAAGCAGTTGGAATGGTGAACTTCCCTGCGACCGGGAAACGCTGCTTTCCTTTTCCGGCGTGGGTCCCAAATGTGCCCATCTGGTCCTCGGCATCGCCTGCGGTCAGCCTTTTATCAGCGTCGATGTCCACGTCCACCGGGTGACGAACCGCTGGGGATATGTGCAGACACCGACACCGGAAAAGACCATCGACGCCCTGGCGGAAAAACTTCCCCGGCGCTACTGGATCGACATCAACCGACTGCTGGTCCCCTTCGGCAAACACATCTGCACCGGCCGGAAACCCCGCTGTTCCGACTGTGCGGTGGTGGAGATGTGCCGGCAGATCGGGGTGGAATCCCATCGCTGAGGAACTCGTTCCCATTCCTTTCCTGCTGCCTGGTCATCTGCTTGATGTCCTCAGATCCCCGGTCCCTGTCCTGAAATTCGGATCAGCGCCCTTTCCCCCCTTCGACCCTCTGGCATTCCCCGTCTCCCTGTGATATAAAGGCAGAAAGACACGAAAATCGCAGCAAACCGCATACCGACCGGAGGCCACCATGTTACGTG
>JBEPXL010000408.1:0-4120 GCA_041641935.1 Desulfobacteraceae bacterium
GGGCCACGGCACGGCTGACCGCAGATGGCTATGACCGGATTGTCTGGCATCCGCTCCCGCGGGTCAATGAGCTGGACGCGGCCCTGGGACCGGTGGTGCTGGAACGGTTCCGCACCTACCTGGGCCTGCTGCAGACCCCGGCGGAGGCCTTTGCCGCCTTTGACACCTTCCGGATTCTCTGCGCCCTGCGGCGGGGGCCCTACGGCGTGGAGAAGGTGAACCGGCTGGTGGAATACACCCTGCGGGGCGCGCGGCTCATTACCGGGCGGGATATCTGGTATGCCGGACGTCCGGTGCTGATCACCCGTAATGACTACACCCTGCGCCTCTTCAACGGGGATGTGGGCCTGACCCTGCCCGACCCGTCCGCCGACGGCCGGCTCCGGGTCTTCTTCTCCACCGACGACGGCGAATTCCGGCGGTTCAATCCCCACCGCCTGCCCGCGCATGAAACCGTCTACGCCATGACCGTCCATAAAAGCCAGGGCTCGGAGTTCGATCATGTACTCCTCCTGCTCCCGGACCGGGACAACCCCGTGCTGACCCGTGAACTCCTCTACACCGGCATTACCCGCGCCATCCATCAGGTGTCGATCTGGACACCGGAGACGGTGTTCCGCAATGCGGTGATCCGCACCATCCGGCGGACCTCCGGACTGCGGGATGCCTTGTGGGGGAAAGATGCCGGAATGCCCCGGGATTGAAATCCCGGGCTCAATTCATGCAAAACCGGCTGAAGCCGGTTCGGTTTACATGATCCAGCCTTTCTCCGGAGATGCAATCCACCCCAACCGGTTTCAACCGGTTAATCCGGGATTTCAATCCCGGTTGTCTGTTCCTGCTCATTTCTCCGCCCGTCCTTCTTCTCCTTCACAAAGATACAAGCCATTCTTGATTTAGAAGTGATTCCCGGTATAAAATCACATTTACTCTCGGCGAACAGCAATGGCCCGGGATTTCAATCCCGGACATTACATCTTTGAATCCCAACCATAGCGGGCGTTATGATGAAAATGAAAATGACTGCGTTTGGCGTATTGTCTGTTCTGGTTCTGCTTTCTGCGCCTTTGTCCCGGGCGGAGGAGAAAATCCTGCCCCGGATGCGGATTTCCGTGGAAAACACCGCCGCCCATGTGCATACGCAGGCGGTGCAGAAATTCGCGGAAGAACTGGCGGAAAAGGCAAAAGGGCGGCTGCGGGTGGAATTTTTCCACAGCGCGGAACTCTTCCGGGACCGGGATGTGCTCTATGCTCTCAACCTGGGGAAAGTGGAAATGGCCGTGCCGGGAACCTGGCACATTGACCGGTATGAACCCAGTGCGGGCATTTTTCTGCTGCCGGTCTTTTACGGCCGGGAACCCGAATACAACTATCGCGTTCTGGCCGGACCGGCCGGAGACGAAATCAACCGGCGCATCGAAGACCGGCTCGGGGTGAAAATACCGGGCCGCTGGATCGATCTGGGGCACGCCCATCTCTTCAGCATAAAAAAACCGATTCTCCGCCATGCGGATATCGAAGGCATGCCCATCCGGGTGGCCGGGGGGGTGGCCAATGAAATGCGCATCCGTGCCCTGGGGGGAAAACCGACCACCATCGCCTGGCCCGATCTGCCCGGAAAACTCTCCCTCGGCGTGGTGGACGGTGTACTGACCACCCACGAAACCATCGCCAGCGCACGGCTGTGGGAATACGGCATCCGCTACGCCTTTGAGGACCGGGAGTATTTCCCCCAGTACGTTCCCCTGATCCGGGGGGATTTCTGGAACCGCCTGCCGGATGATCTGCGGGAAATCATCACGGAAATCTGGGAGTCGCATGTGGCGGAAGCCCGCCGGGCGGCCGCGGCGGCCCAGGCCGAAGCGCGGGAAATGCTTCTGGCAGAGGGGGTGAAGATCGTAACGCCGGACAGGGAGACACTCCGCCAGGTGCGGCAGAAACTGCTGGCCGACCAGGACCGGATTGTGGAAGCGGTGGGCATCCGCCCCGACGTGCTGGCCCTTGTCCGGAAGGCGATCCGGGACATGAAGGCGGAGACGCCATGAGAGCAGACACAGAGGAGGCCGGACCGCCCGCCGCATTCCGGAGAAGCGCCGACAACACCCGCATGATCGTGTTCATTCTGATGGTGTTCCTCACGATTATTACCGCCCTGAGCTTTGCCTCCTTTCTGGATGAACGGAGCGTTATCCTCAATATCTACAGCATCAAGGCCGAAACCCAGGCCCAGATTCTCGCCGAACATGCCTCCAGCCAGTTTCAGGCCACCGATCTGACCCTGCTGGCCGTACTCTCCGAAATTGAGCACCATGACCTGGTACGGAACGGAAGCCGGGATGAACTTGAAGACGCCATCCGGAACCGGACGATCTTTCTGCCCCAGATCAAGAATGTACTCGTCCTGAACGATACGGGCAATTTGATATACCATCTTCATTCCGGAGAGCCGTTCCTGAGCGATGCCATCCTGGACCGGATTTTCCATATCCACCGGGACGGCTGGATCAGATTCCATCTGGAACATTCCGCCGATCCCGCCATGCCCGGCAGGGAACTGGTCATCTTCAGCCGGAGCATCTTTCCCGAAGGGAACTTTCAGGGGGTGCTGATGGGCGTGATTGACGCGGATTATCTGTTCCGGCGGTACCAGGTTCATGATGTCGCGGACATTCATGCCGCGATTCTCTTTGACAATGACCAGAACATTGTTGCCCGGTGGCCTCAGGCGGAAAAAGCGCTTTTTATGGACCGGCTGCGGCAGGTGCTGCCGAAGCCCTCGGAGATGTATTCCGTAACGGATGCCCTGTTCGGCGGACTCCATTCCTATCAAAGCCGTCATGTCATCGCCGGGGTGTGCCAGCTCAGAGACTTTCCGTTTTTCATGGGGATCGCCTATGACAAATCCGTTCTTCTCGCCCCCTGGTGGCAGAAAACCATTCTGTACGGTTCCGCCCTCTTTATCTTTACCATCCTGTCCCTTTTCATGTCGCGGATCGTCATGCGGCAGACCCGCATCCGGCGAATGGCCGAAGCCGAACTGATCCGGACCCGGGAACGGTCGCGGCTGACCCATCTGATGCGGGAAATCGCTGTCTCGACCAGTCACGCAGACACTCTGGAAGAAGCCCTCGCCATTTCCCTGGAACTGATCTGCCGGTTTTCCGGCTGTTCCGCCGGATGGGCGCTCATGACCGACGGGGGACAAACGGCATCTCCCCGCTGGATATCTCCGGTGCGGACCGCCGGCGGGGGAAGCGGGATGGAAGCACCGCCCGCGCCGCTCGAACGGTACCTGGTTTCACTTCTCGAACCGGGGCTTCAGAGTGCCATGTATGTGCCGGACATGCAGGAAACCGGCTGGATTGACCGGGAAACAGCAGCATCCCTGGGGTACAGAGGCTGTGCCATTTCACCGGTCCGGTACGGTTCCGAAATCGTGGCGCTGCTGGCCATCTGCTCGGATCAGCCGGTCCGGCGGGATGACTTTCTGACGGGGGTCACCGAACAGGGCGCAAACCTGCTGAGCCAGGTGGCGGACCGGATCTGTACCCGGGACAGGCTCCAGATGCAGCTTCAGCAGGCCCAGAAGATGGAAGCCATCGGCACACTGGCCGGGGGCATCGCCCATGACTTCAACAATATTCTGTTTCCGCTGCTGGGGTATGTGGAAATGTCCATGGAGATGGTGCCGGAGGAGAGTGAACTCTATGACAATCTGCAGGAAATGTATACATCGATCCTGCGGGCCCGGGATCTGGTCCGGCAGATCCTTGCCTTCAGCCGCCAGACGGCCACCGAGCGTAAGCCGTTCCGGATGCAGCCGGTGGTCAAGGAGGCCCTCAAACTTCTCCGGTCCACCATCCCGGCCAGTATCGAAATCAAACCGGAAATCGGCGGCGGCAGAAGCCGGATTGTGGCGGACCCGACCCAGATTCACCAGGTGATCATGAATCTCTGCACCAATGCCTATCACGCCATGCGGGAAACGGGAGGGGTGCTGACGGTGATCCTGGACGAGAAGGAGATCGGCCCGGGGGATCAGCCGGAGAATCCGTCTCTGTCACCGGGGAAATATCTGGAACTGGTGGTCCGGGATACGGGGCAGGGGATCGAGAAGAAA
>JBEPXL010000409.1:0-4118 GCA_041641935.1 Desulfobacteraceae bacterium
TTCCCTCTACTGGTCCACTGCCGGACGCATTCTGAGGGGCAGCGGTGTGCGCCTGCTGTCACCGCCGGCCGGATATGATGCACTGGAACGGAATTTCTTCTCCGCCCTCTTTCTCTACTCCTACCAACGGGCCGGAATCGAACCCGCCCGCCGGGTCTGCTATGCCGCTATCAACCAGTGCCTCCGGGGAATGGTCACCGGCTGCGACAATCTGCTGGATGATGAATACAAAAAGACGCTTGAAACCGATCTGCCCGAAACCGGCGTCCGGTTCCGGTCTGTTCTGGACATGCTGACGTCCGACCGGATTCTGTTCGACATTCTTTTTCATGCCTTTCAGCGGGGTGAGATTTCCGCCCCGGCCGTTCTGGATGCGAGTGCCATGTCCCTGCAGGCACTGACCCGGAGCGGCGCACAGGAGGCAGCCGAAGAAGAAGGTGTGCGGCAGATTCTGTCTCCGGAAGCCGTACTCCAGTCCGTACACCATTACAAAACCGGTCTGCTTTTTCAGGCCCCCTGGGCGATTCCCACGGCCGTCGAACGTCCTGCCACAGAGCGGGCAGAACCGATGCGGACAGCCCTTTACGACATCGGCATGGGATGCCAGATCATGGATGACATGGTCGATCTGGCAGCGGATCTGGAAAAGAAGCGGCACAATTACCTCCTCTCCCTGATCCGGCACGATGCGGATTCCGGCGTCTGGCAGACGCTGATTCAGTGGCAGGCCGATTCTGCGGAACAATCAGCGGTTCATCCGCTGGACCTTTTTCCGGAGATCCGCGATGCGGCCTGCCGGACTTCCAGGGAATATCTGATCCGCGGCCTGTGCCGCCTTTTTGCGCCGGAGCATCAGGCGTTTGTTCCCGCAGCGATGCAGTTTCTCTCCCGCCGGATCGGTGCGGACCGGTTTTTGATGGAACTTTCCGATGAAAAGCAGACTGATTTTCTGGGGTAACATCGCCATATGCTTTCTGCTGCGGTCCGGACGGATTACCGCCGCACTGTCCCTGATGGTCATCACCGCCGTCGCCGTCCTGATCTTTCTTTCCGCCCTGGCGGTCGGCGTAAATGACACCATGATCCGGAACTCCGTCGGCCTTTACAGCGGGCATATTTCCGGAGAAGAACTGCCGATGTCGCTGCCGCCGGATCGTCTCCGCATGGATGGCGTCGCCACAGTTCTGAAGCGCGTCTACAGCCCCGGCATTTTATCCCGTGAGCAGACCGTCCTGCCCATAACAGCGGCCGGTGTCGATCCCGCTGCAGAAAAAGAGGTGACTGCGCTCTGGAAAAAGGTCGTGGCAGGAGCGTACCCCGAAGAAGGTAAGGCGGAAATTCTCCTGAGTCGGTCGATGGCGGAAAAACTGAATGTGCAGCCCGGTGATCCGCTGGATTACCGGCCTCTGCCCGACGGTTCACCCGTCACGCTGACCGTATCCGGGGTCTTTCATACCGGCATCGATACGCTGGATCAGAATCTTGCTTTCTGTCCTGCAGGCGTTCTTGAAAATGCGGGAAAGACCTGGCAGGCCGCCATTTTTCTGAAGGAAGGAAGCGATCCGGATGCGGTGGTTGCCGACTACCGGAACCGGTTGTCCGGGGTAGGCAGGTTTCAGACCTGGAAAGAGGCCATGCCCGATCTGGTCCAGCTGATCGAGTTGAACTATGTCTCCATGGGAATCGTACTCATACTCGTTTTCGGGGTCGTCTCTCTCGGCATCGCCTGCGCCTTCGTGATTTTTATTTTCCGGAATCTGCGGGAATACGGCATCATGAAAGCAATGGGCGTGACCTCCGGAGAAATGGCCGGTCTGCTTATCTTAAATGTGGTTCTGATGAATCTGGCAGGATGCCTGGCCGGCCTTCTCATCGGTGTGGCAGCGGTTCTGACGGCGAATGCATGGGGAATCGACCTGACCGCCTTTACCTCCCACAACCGGTATTTTACGGTATCCGGCATCATCTATCCCCGGCTGACCCGTTTTTCCCTCTGGCTGCCGCTGGCCCTGTCCCTCGTCTTCAGCCTCATTGCCGCCCTGTGGCCCGCCATACTGGTGAACCGGAAAAAGGCGGCGGATATACTGCGGATTGTCTGATGATCCGGATCGAGAATGTGAACAAAACCTACCGCTCCGGCCGGGGAAAGGTCCATGCCCTTGCAGATGTCTCCTGCACCATTGCAGAAGGCGCTGCCGCAGCGCTGGTGGGCAAATCCGGTTCCGGCAAAACGACCCTGCTCAACTGCATCGGCGGGCTGGAACTGCCGGATGCGGGCCGGATCCAGTGCTTCGGGCAGTATCTGTCCCTCCTTTCCGGCAGCGGACTCAGCCGGTACCAGCGGCGCAGGGTCGGGTTTATCTTTCAGCACGGGAATCTCTTTTCCTATTTGACGGTCCGGCAGAACATCGCCTTTCCCCTGAACCTGAACGGGTTCAGTAAACCAGACATTGCGGAACGGGTGGAAGGACTCCTGGAACGGATCGGACTCTCCCGCGCCGGAGATGCCATGCCCCATGAACTTTCCGGCGGAGAAATGCAGCGGGTCGCCGCAGCCCGCGCCATGGCCCATTCCCCGGCCCTGCTGCTGGCCGATGAACCGACGGCGAGTCTCGACAGTGAAACCGCCGGAAACCTGGTCCGGCTTATGTTTGAAATCGGAAAAGAGAACAACTGCACGATGGTGATTTCCACCCATGACCCGGATGTTTTTCACCTCGCAGAGCAGGTGATTCATCTCAAGGACGGCAGAATTCAGGAGGAAGAATGAAACAAAGATTGTGGATACTGGTGCCGGTTTTGTGCGCACTGCTGTTCTGTTCCGGCTGTGCCTATCGCTATTATCTCGGCTTTCACGGACCCTCCATCCGGATGTATCCGGATATTCATGAGGAGGTTACCCGGGATGAAGAGTGCCTCGCCTGTCATCATCCGGACCGGAATCCCTCCGGTCCGCCCACCTCGCATCCGGAGTTTACCGGATGCCTCAAATGCCACAATGATCCGGTTCAGTCCTGACGCCGGTATCAGCAGTGGCAGGTTAATGATTTCCTGAATGCGGATTCATCGGATTGTTTTGATGAACTGTGATGCTGTTCTGTCTGCGCTCGTTTGGCAGAACGGGAGAAATCAGTGACATCAGATACATCAGACGAATCCCGGTTCAAGACAATCTCCTCTGCAGATTCCTGCCAGTTGACGATCTGGCCCGGCATATCTATGCGGGGTACTATGGTCAGGAGGCGGTTCGGCTGCAGCGGAACCGGGAGCTGGTGGAAAAGGAATATTCAGGCCGGACAGGTGTTTCTGGTCAGATTGAACGAAGCCCAGCGGGATCTGATTCGGGCCTGGAGCCTGCTGGCGCAGGCACGGGTGTCGCTGCGGCAGGCGTTGGAGGGGCTTTCGGTTGTTACGGGGGAGGTTCTGGTGGGGGGTGGGTATGGCTTGATAGAGTGAAATGCTACAAAGATAACAGAGATTGACGCTATCAATTTCTGCCTGGAGGAAGGGAAAAAATGCAGGGCAATCGCATCAAATTTTTTCAAGGCAAGCAACTGTTGACATCAAGTTGAAAGGTATGGTGAAAAGGTCTCTCAAAGCAGGCAAGCGTTTTTTTATCTTTTGCATAAGGAGACTGATCATTGGAAGAGAAAAATCAGAAGACGGAAAACAGCACGGGAACAGCCATTTTGGAAGGATCTTTTGTCGAAGCGTTTTCCGCTATGACAGATCCGCGGATCGATCGCAGCAAAGAGCATCTCCTGCTCGATATCATCGTCATAGCCGTGTGTGCAGTCATTTGCGGCGCTAACGGCTGGGTTGACATTGCCTCTTACGGAGCATCGAAACATTCGTGGCTCAAGACTTTCCTGGCGCTGCCAAATGGCATCCCCTCTCACGATACCTTCGGCCGAGTCTTCTCTCTTCTCGATCCCGAGCAGTTCCAGCAGTGCTTTCTCGACTGGGTCTCCAGGCTCAGCAAGTTGACCAAAGGCAGTATCGTGGCTCTCGATGGCAAGACATTGCGTCGCTCGTTCGACCGGGCATCGAAAAAAAAGGCCATCCATATGGTCAGTGCATGGGCACAAGAGAACCGGATGGTGCTGGGGCAGGTCAAA
>JBEPXL010000410.1:0-4106 GCA_041641935.1 Desulfobacteraceae bacterium
AAAAAGCAGCGAGATCACCAACTACCTGCACAGGTCATATCTTGCTCTCGGCAAAGCCCAGTTTGAAGCAGGAAAATACCAGACCGCCCGGAGAAATATTGCAGCGGCCCTGAACTACAACAGCAGCTGCTCCGAGTGCAATACAATCCTGAACCGCATAACGGAAATCGGGGAAAAGGAAGACCAGCTGGCTGCGATGCTCAAGGAGGCGGATGAACTGTATGCTGCGGGTAACTATACGGAAGCAAGAGATGTATTCAGGGATGCACTCAATTATGACGGCAGCTGCTCCAAATGCAGAAAAGGGATCGAGAAAAGCAATCAGGCCATCCCTGCCGAGGCCGAAACCCTCTATCAGGCCGGAAAGTATCAGGAAGCCAGCGAAATCTTCTTTGAAATGCAGAATATCGACCCAAACTGCTCGAAATGTCAGGCGTATATCGAAAAAAGCAACAATGCGCTGGCACTTCTGGAAAACGGGGAGAATGCGCTTCGCCAGGGAGATCATGAACAGGCCGTCGATCACCTGAAACGCCTCCTGATCCTGAACCCCGGCGACCTTACCGCCGGCAGCTATCTGCAGCAGGCCTACCTGGTCAACGGAAAAGAACTGTTCCGCCAGGGAAAATATCTGTCTGCCGCTGACAATTTCCGGCAGACCCTGGAATGGAATCCGGATTGCCCGGAATGCCGTTCCCTGCTGGAACAGTCTGAAACAGTGGATACTGCTTTCAAGGCCGGTGAACAGCATTTCAAATCCGGTCAGTATTCACAGGCTGTTGATCAGTTCAATATCGTGGTTAATATAAATCCAGCAGATACACTCGCACAGGACTACCTCTCCACCTGTCACCTGGAAATCGGAACCGACCTGTTCAACAACGGCAACTGGGAAGCAGCGACAGACCATCTGGAAGAAGCCCTTCAGTACAACCCGAACTGTACGCGCTGTCTGGATATGATCGCCAGTGCAACGGAAAACCGTAACGAGTACTATTACAATGAAGGAAAACGTTCTTTCGTGAGCGGTACCAGGGAAGGGGTTCAGAAGGCTGTAGAGCTTTGGAAAAACGTTGATCCCGACTACAAGGATGTTACAGAACTGATCCAGAAGTATGAGCCGATCACGACAGGCACAGAAGTGGACAGTGGGGAAATATAAAAGTATGTTTACCTTTGATGGGTTTTTCTGATATGAGAGGTCGTTATGGCTGTCATTGATTTTGCGTCTTCGACAGGGCTATGGGTCAAACAGGTTACGACGAGCTTTTTTCACAAAGGGTCAAAGCTGTTGTTCAAAACCACCTTCCTCCAGAAAAATATCAAGTGGATCGCCTTTCTCTTCATCGCCGTCTGGCTCCTGGGAGCGACGGGAGCCTACTTTTATTATCAGCATCAGACCGATGTTTTTGTTCAGGGGCTGGGAGACAACATTCACAGGGATATTCTGAGTGGTGACCATCCTGTTTATCAGCAGGCGCTGGATCTGAACCGGGAACTCTCCGAAAGACTCGGCCCCTATATCGAACTGAATCTGGCAGACGATATCCAGAAAACCCTCGAAGATAAAGCGCAGTTACTGAATCGACTTGCCTATATCGAAATTATAAAATTACCCGCCGGTAATTTACCGGTTGCCCGGATTCATACCGTTCCTTCTTCTCCCAGGATCGTTCAGCCCATTTCCCTTCCGGATACGGATGCGGAAGCATGGGTTCTGCCGGATGAAGTACTGGTCCGGTTCTCGACTGATATTTTCTTCCTGCAGCAGAAAAAAAACGGTGTCGTCAGAACCTTCGTTGATCCACTGATCCCCAGTCCTCTGGCAAAATACCGGAAGCAGTTCATTGTAACCGCTGTTCTCGGCATTCCACTGGCATTACTGGTTCTGCTTCTGCTGTTGAATACCGGCATTGCTGTCCTGGCAAAAGCAGGACAGCAGAGAAAACAGAAACAGCAGGAAAAAGAAAAGCTGCAGGAAGTCATTCCGTTACTGCTTGCGACCCGGATGATCTGGCGGATCGAACAGCAGATGATTGCGGATCAGAAAATACAGGAAAAAGATATCTGGGTCGGTCCCTATCTGCTGAAAGACAGAATCGGCATCGGGGGCATGGCGGAAGTATTTGTCGCAGAGTACCGGGGGCAGAATAATTTCCGAAAGATCGTCGCCCTGAAAAAGATACTGTCTCATCTTGCGGACAATTCTGAATTTACCGACCAGTTCATTACGGAAGCCCAAATTGCCGCCCTGCTGAAACATCCGAATATTATCAAGACCAACAATTTCGGTAAATTCGGCGATGATTACCTGATGGAAATGGAGTATGTAAACGGCAGAAACCTGGCTGAAATTCTGGGCAGAATCAAAAGCAGTCTTCCGGTGAAACAGTCGATCTTCATCATTTCCGAAGTCTGCCGCGGCCTGGTATACGCCCACAACAAGATCGATGACATGACAGGCGATCCCCTGAACATTATCCACAGGGATATAACCCCCCAGAACATTCTGATCTCTTTTGAAGGGGAAGTGATCATCAGCGATTTCGGTATCGCCAAGGCGGGGTTTGTCAGCGGTCTCACACAGACCGGAACGATCAAGGGAAAAGTCGGCTATCTCGCCCCGGAACAGGTAGATGACAATACATCCGTAGACCAGCGGACCGACCTGTATGCCCTCGGGATTATCTTTTATGAACTGCTTTCCGGAAAACGGCTGTTCCGTTTCGATTCCATCATCGAGGCCATCAGGAAAATTCCGGTTATTCAGATTCCGGAAATCGGTGAAATCGTTCCGGGACTGCCGGAAGAAGTCAACCGTGTGGTCATGCGGGCACTGGAAAAAGACAAACAGCGGAGATATCAGAGTGCTGAGGAGTTTCTGGAAGATATGGAAGAGTTGAAACGGGATTTTACCATCACTTACGGAACCAATGATCTGTCAAAATTCATGAGAAAACATTTTTCCGTCAAAAGACCTAAAAAAACCACCAGCGGTCAAATCAGCCCGGTTCTCTGGCAGTACATCATCACAAGGATGAGTGGTATCAGCAGAAACTAAAGGTTCAGAAGCACCCGCATCTCAGCCGCCGAATTCCACGGTAAAAGTCCCCTCCTCCTTCATATCCAGCCGGATTTCAGACGGCAGCGTTCCCTCCCCCATCCGGGACAGAATCTCCCGCGACATCAGCGGCAGAATCGTGCCATTCATGATGTGGTCGATGTTTCTTGCACCGGTCTCCACCTCGATACATCGTTCGGCGATCTGATCGGCGACGGCAGTGCTGTAGACCAGCTTTGTCTGATGGGCCTGGGCGACCCGGCGCACCAGTTTTTCCAGTTTCAGAATTACGATTTCCTTCATGATCTCCTGATCCAGTGTACAGAACGGTACAACCGACATTCGGGCCAGCAGGGCCGGTTTGAAGTGGTTGCTCAGGATCGGACGGATAGCGGCAGTCAGCGCTTCCAGAGGCGGCTTCTCGCCGTCAGATGACATCTCCGTAATCACATCCGAAGCCAGATTACTGGTCAGGAAGAGAACCGTATTCCTGAAGTCGATCACCCGCCCTTCGCCATCGGACAGAACCCCTTTGTCAAATACCTGGTAGAACAGGTTCATCACTTCCAGATCCGCCTTCTCCACCTCATCCAGAAGGACAACGGAATAGGGACGCTGCCGAACCGCTTCGGTAAGAATCCCTCCTTCACCAAAGCCCACATACCCGGGAGGTGAACCGATCAGGCGGCTGACGGTATGTTTCTCCTGAAATTCACTCATATTGATGGACACCATAAAGCGTTCCCCGCCGAACAGGAGATCCGCCACCGCCAGTGCGGTTTCCGTCTTTCCGACACCACTGGGACCGACCAGCAGGAAAATGCCCATGGGCTGGTCCGGATCCTTTAGTCCCGCCCTGGCCGCACGGATGCCCTGCCCGATTGCTTCCATCGCCGGTTCCTGCCCCTTGATCCGCTGTGACAGTTCCGACTGAATATGGAGTACATTCCGGGCCTCATCCCGCATCACCTTCCCCAGGGGAATACTGGTCCAGTCCGATACCACCTGGGCGACAACATCCGGATCGACTTCAACACGAACCAGC
>JBEPXL010000411.1:0-4093 GCA_041641935.1 Desulfobacteraceae bacterium
CAAATGGGACCAAGTGGAAACCGGCCCGGAACCGGATGTTCCGGCTGACTGGCAGCGGATACCCGAAGTCCGGATTTCGGCGTTGTATGATATGGGGATTGATACCCTTCAGGAAGTGATTGCGGAAACGGTCCTGGCAGATTCACTGGCGGCAGAAAGTACCGCTGTCCCCAATCTCCGCCATAAAATGGCACTGGAACGGGCACTGGATGCAGTTGTTGCCGCAGCGGAAGGATTGAAAAATGACATTCCGCCGGAACTGGTGGGAATTGATCTGCAGGAAGCAATGGACGCGCTGGGGGAAGTGACAGGGGTTACCATCCGGGAGGATATTCTGGATCAGATTTTCAGCCGGTTCTGTATTGGAAAGTGAATCCGCCGGTGCCGTTTTTTCGATGGAATATTCCACGTGGAACAATAGAGCAGCATTATCCAGTGATAACAGAATCCAAGGCAATACGGAATACAACAACAATGTTCCACGTAGAACATTGACAACAGCAAAACGACATTGTTCCACGTGGAACATTCCAACTTGCCATTTCATCTGTTGTACAGGCATAAAAAAGCAGATGTTCCACGTGGAACATTCCGGAAGACATTTCAGCAAATCGCCGGAGAAAAATACCCGAATGTTCCACGTGGAACATTCGGAATACAGGAAAATCAAAGCACAGGTAAAGGAGTTGTTACAATGGATTTCGATTTTACCCCTTATTTTGAAAAATATGAAACCCTCGTCAAGGCAGTGGATACCGTTTTTGAGCAGGTTCAGGAGAAACACCCCGATTGCGTGAAGTGTGAAGTCGAGTGCGCCGACTGTTGTCATGCGGTCTTCGATCTCACACTCATTGAAGCGCTCTATATCAATCACAAGTTCAATGAAAAATATCAGGACAAGCCCGAAGAACGCAGTGCATTGATCGAAGAGGCCAACAAGGCGGACCGTCAGGCCTATAAAATAAAACGACAGGCATTCAAAGATAAGGAGGCCGGAAAATCAGAAGACGAAATCGTGCGGGATCTGGCAAAGGTACGACTCCGTTGTCCTCTTCTGAATACACTGGAACGCTGCGACATGTATGAATACCGGCCGATTACCTGTCGTCTCTATGGCATCCCCACCGCCATCGGCGGCCAGGGCCACACCTGTGGAAAGTCCGGTTTCCGCGAAGGAGAACAGTATCCTACCGTCAATATGGACCTGATTCATCAGCAACTGGTCAGCATTTCACAGGAACTGATCCAGGAGATCGGGTCAAAGCATGTGCGGATGTCGGATATGCTGGTTCCGCTCTCCATGTCACTGATCACAGTCTATGATGACGAATATCTCGGTGTCGCCGATCCTGAAAAAACGGATGCAGCGACAGAACCGGAAGACAAGGAGAAATAAATGAGCCAGTTATCCCCGGAAGAGGCCGCTGCACGAAAAAAAGCAGTATTTGACAGTATGGCGCCCCGCCGACAGAAGCATATCCTTAAAAGAGGGTATGACCGATGGGATCCGTTTGAAGAACCCAAAGATCCCATCGATATCCGGCGGGATCCATCCAAACGGACCACGCATATGCTGGTAGAGGAATTTCTCCAGACAAAAACACGGAAGGATTGCAGCAATGCATACCGCTCCGGTGTACTGGAAATCGCCCTGGGTCTGATCAACCATGATGACCGGTATAAGGCGATGTATGAATTTTCCTGCTGGTACCGTGATCTTCTGGAAAGAGAAGGCATCCTGAAAAAAACCTGACGTCCATTCCGCCAACAAAAAACGGGCCGCTGCCGGATCATCATAAAGACGATCCCGGCAGCGGCCCGTTCTGTTTCAAAGCACAGTGGCCGTTATGCTACGGCATCAGATTCAGACCACCGAAAAACCCATCCTGTTCTGTCAGAATACGTTCCTTCTGTGCCAGAAGTTCCGGATGCCATTGTTTGGCCCGGTGATCATTCAGATACCGGTCAATCATTTCCACATCCCGGTTTTTATCGCTCAGGGCCAGCATGAGTCCATCATAGTAATCCCGTGGAATCGGTTCCATCTTGACGGGATAGATAAACAGGTTGTAGGGTTCCCGTTCACCGACGACAAACGCGTCTGTCACCTCGCCGCCCGGCGGAAGCAGGAAGGTATGCCAGTTGTTTTCTCTCGGCTGATCCGGATCAAGAGTGGATCGGGGTTCACCGTAATAGCCGCACCATTCAAACATCAGGGTCAGATAGTAAGCAGTATCCGACTCGTTTTCCAGTGCATACTGGATCCTGTAACCGAACAGTTCCTCCTGATATCCCTCTGCCTCACCGGGCATTTCGACATCATAGACGAACCGTTCCCCGATTTTTCCATACCGGAACCGGTACTGCAGGCGCAACCCGTTCCGCTCCATGAACTGGCGGGAAATGGTATCGATGGGAATCACATCCGGATAGGTCCGGAACCGTTTCAGCAACTGGAAAAAGACCGCTTCTGTCATGGGGATCTGATCCAGTCGAATGGTGTCCAGAAAGGCGGCGTACTGTTCCGGTGCGCGCCGCCGTACATCATAGGTATAGACCATCCGGTCGTCCGTAGCGTAAATCTGCCCCTGAAAGGCATTGAGCATCTGCCCCCTGTACGGCATGCTTCCCCCGGCGACGCGTTCCAGGGTATGAAAGTCGTATACCTGGATTCCCTTGTTGTGACGAAGGGCCAGCATCATCACCGGTCCCGCCTGCTCCGGGAGGATCGTTTCGGATGTGACACGGAGATCAGCGATCGGCTTGTCCGCCCGTCCCGCCCGTATATCCTGCACATTGTCCAGCCGCCTCACGGCAAACAGATCGTGCTTGTACTCGACCATTTCATCACCGTAGAAGACGACAATGGCGTTGTTCAGTGACTTGGGGTACTGCCGGATCAGTCGCCGGTTTTCCATATTCCACTCAAATACATGTTTTTCCCCCACCCCGATCAACCGGTCCCGGAACACCGTCAGCGCCGAAATACACTCCCGCTGATTGAATTCCTCCCAGTCGTCGCTCTCCTCCCCTTGGGTGAAATAACTTCCCAGATACTTCCAGTCCTTTATCCGCCAGGCATTGACCACTCCACCGCAGGCCCCGATATAGAGCCGCCCGCCGGCCACATGAAGGGAACCGATATAGTGGCCTTTCTCCAGCCGCAGGGTTTTCACTTCATCGGTTTTCAGATGCCAGACCACTGCCATGTCCACATCCCGGTCAGAACCGCCGGAAACAATCAGATCACCGAATACGGCGCGGATGCCGCCTTCATACTGATTGAATGTTTCATTGGAACGGGTTTCCCTCAGTTCCAGGGTTTCCGGATCAAAGACATAGATAACGCCCTGATGATCGGCATTTTCAAAGATCCAGATCTGGTCATTCACGAGATACGGACGGCTGTAATAGGCATCCGGCAGGGCATACCGGACGGCGTTCTGGTTATTGGCCGCCAGAATATGGTCGATTTCGTCCCACATCCCCAGCCGCACATAGGTATTGAAGGGAATATCGTAGATGGAGAGAATCCCTTTGTCGATGGCGTACCGGATTTTTTCCCGCTTTTCCAGTTGTTCCCGTCCTGCCCCCTCATCGGCGGAAAACAGCGGAGAGTGCAGGAAGATCATCAGTGACAGAACGATCATCAATGGAAGGCGGCGGCAGGACAGGCGCATGCTATTCCCCCAGCAGAATGGCTTTGTACCGGGTTCTGGCGGTCTGGACCAGTGTGGCGTAGCCGGGTTTATCTTTATATTTCAGAATAAATGTCTCCAGTTCCGGCAGTGTCGGTGAGGCAAGAATGGCAGTGAGTTCCTGTTTCGCGGAAGGCATCGGAACAGCAGCCGTCGTTGCCGGTGGAGAATCTGCCGGTTCCGACTTTTGCTCCGGCAATGCTGCGGGAGCGGTTTTCTGCGGGGACGCGGCGTCCGCCTTCTGTCGCCGGGGTTGCGGAGCAGGACGGGCAGGACGCGCGAGGGCTGCCAGCTGCTTCCGGGCCTTCTCCAGCCAGGGCGAAAGGGCCGTGGGAATCTGCGGAGCAGGCTCGGTATACCGTTTGCTGATCCAGCCTCTGTCTGTCTTGATCCAG
>JBEPXL010000412.1:0-4090 GCA_041641935.1 Desulfobacteraceae bacterium
AAGAGTAAGCCCGACAACGCTCTGCATCAGTGAGAGCATAAATGGAGAGAAGGGAAGACCCGTCGGCAGGTCTTCCCTTTCCGTTTTTCAAGCATTTTCGAGCATGTTGACTCATGAACCCGTTGGTCGTATAAAAGCAGGAGAACAGTTTGCTCCTTTCCTGTCTGCTCCGCTGTTCCCTGAAGCAGAATGGCGTAAACACTCAAAAGGATTTTCTTTCAGAAGAGGCCATCCCAGTGAACTGTTGCAGAAAAAGATTTCTCCTGTCGATATTTCTGCCGGCGGTGATCGTGTTACTGACATTCACTCCCGCAGGCGCATGGACCATCCTTCTGGAATCCGGGGCCGGATACAACGACAATGTAGCCGAAAGCCCCGAGGCGGAAGGGTCCGGTTTTCTGATGTATCACAGCGGACTGACCCACCGGTTTTCCTTCAGCGGCCTCTACCCGGATATCGATCTCTATGCCGATGGTGTTTATTATGATTATTTTGATGCAGATGACCAGTACCAGATGAAAGCCGGAACGGTACTGACCTGGTCGGCGGTAAATGGACGGCTTCGACCCGCCGTTCTCGGAGAAGGGCTCATCTACCGGGATGATCTGATGATCGATGACGAGCGGAATGAGGAAATGGTCGGCGGACAACTGGAATGGCTCTACAGCGCGCGGCTGACCCTGCGGGCGGTTCAGACCCTGCGGTGGGCGGATTACACGAATCCGGTTCTCTACATCGAGCGGGAGACGCCAGTTCCCGGTACACGCAATCCGGGAGGCGGGCCTGGACCGGTGTATCCCGGACCAGGAGTTCCCCCCGGCCTGCGGCCCGGCGAGATTCTCCGGTCGGAATCACGGGATGACCGGCTGTGGCGTTCGGCACTGCAGGGAACCATCTATATAAACTCCTCTCTGTGGACGGATATTTCACTTGAATACCTCCGCCTCGATTCTTCTGTCGATGTGGAATCCTTCCGGGAATACGCCCTCTTCGGTTCACTGGTATGGCAGCCTGCCGACAACTGGGAAATCTTTGTGACCGGAGGATGGCAGGAAGCCGATTATGATGACACGCCCCGGGACATCGACCGGACCGATACCATCCGGACTACCGGAGCGGGTGTCAGCCGGTTTTTCGGCAATCTGGAAGTATTTGGACGGGTGCAGTGGCGGAAAACCGATTCAGACCTGGCCGGTGAGGAATACCGGCAGACGGTAGTGCAATGCGGCGTTTTGTGGTCATTTTAAACCTTGTGTTCCATCTGTCCGCCGTTCCGGCCTTTGCCGCGGATGTACTCCTGGGAA
Source organism: Desulfobacteraceae bacterium (assembly GCA_041641935.1). Lineage (GTDB taxonomy): Bacteria > Desulfobacterota > Desulfobacteria > Desulfobacterales > Desulfococcaceae > JBEPXL01. Next base: position 1,305 of record JBEPXL010000412.1, read on the forward strand.
CCATCCGCTCCGTGGACCGGGAAAAAGGGGAAATGCTGGTGGATGTGCTGGATTATGACGGTGATGCGGAGGAATTGCCCGAATCCGTGACCATTCGTGTTGCGCCGGAACATCTCGCCGGTCCGATCCCCGCCGGAGAAGTCGTCCGGATCTGGGGGAATTTCGTCCGTGGAAGCAGCCACATGTTTGACGCCGCCACGATCCGGGGACGATCTTTTCACCTCAGAGGACGTGATCCAACAGGCGTCCGTTCCCGACTGGGCCGGGGAAGGGGACGAATGCCCGGCCCCATGGGCGGCGGGGGCAGGAGACCGGGACGGCGATGAAACCTTCCGCCGCCATGTCCGGCTTTTTCCGGCTTTTCCCTGCCTGGAAGGGAAGTCTTCTCCTCTTCGGCTTCCTGATCGGTATTGTTCTGGCCTATTTTTACTGGCAGGTGCAGCAGTCCTACCAGACCTTTCTGACCCATGTGCGGGAACACACCCGGATGCTGGCCGGTGTCATTGAACTGAACGCCCGCAATGCCCTCCTTTCCCAGGAAGCGGTGGAAGAGATTCTGACGGTCTTTCTCGGCAGCACCGCCCGTTTTGTGGATTATCTCGATGCTGTGGAACCTTTTTCCCGACAGGAACTGACCGAATTTTCACTGGAAAACAATCTGGCAGGGGTCCGGATCATCCGGAAGCAGGAGGACATCACCGAGGGACCGCCCGGCTGGCCGCCGCCGGAAGCGGCCTGCGGGGACGGAAAAGAGATTCTGCGTCACCTGCCGTCAGCCCATCTGTATATTCTGACCCGCCCCCGGACCGGCCTGCCGGGCTGCGTCATGGTCGGACTCAAAGCCGGTGTCATTGAACGACTGCACGATCAGATCGGTCTGTCGCGGGTACTGGAGACGATCTCCGGCCTGACCGGTATCACCGATGTCCGGATCGAAGCCGTGCCGGACGTGCTGTCTGTCAATCCTTCGGAAGTGATCCTGACGGAGGAGGACGGCCACGGCATTGCCCGGGCCCGGCTTCCGCTGGGAGAGAATGTGCTGACCGTCGGACTGGAAACCCGTCATTTTTTTGCCCGGACCCGCCATCTCTGGAATGAATTTTTCGTTTTCAGCGCGGTGCTGGCCGTGCTGGGGGGATTCTTTTCCTGGCTCCTGCACCGGTCCCAGACCGCCTATATCCGCCGCATCCGGACGGTGGAACGGGAACTGGCCCGGCAGCATGAAGATGCCGCCCTCGGACGGGCCGCAGCCGCCATTACCCATGAAATCCGGAATCCCCTCAACGCAATCGGTATGGGACTGCAGCGGATCCAGATCGAGGTGGAAGAACTGGAACCGGAATATCAGGCGCTTCTGGGGGATCTTCTGCAGGCGGTCCGGCGGACCAACGGTATTGTGGAAAATATCCGCCGGTTCGCAAAACCTTTGCACCTGAAGGCCGGCACGCAGACAGAACTGGATGCCGTGGTGAACCATATTCTCTCGCTCTATCAGCAGCGGCTGGCGGATCAGGCTGTCCATGTCCAATGGAACATCCGGCAGAACGTGACCGTTGCCGGTGATCCCGGACTTCTGGAACAGGCGGTGGAAAATCTGGTCAAAAACGCAGCCGAAGCCCAGCCCGACGGCGGTTTTCTCCGCGTCACCCTGCAAGGGCAGGGAAGGGAAGGGATCCTGATCTTCGAAAACGGCGGTTTTACACTGCCAGAAAAGGATTCGGAGCGGATGATCGAACCCTATTTCACCACCAAAACCCGGGGAACCGGTCTCGGTCTGGCCATTGTCCGGCGGATCATTCATGCCCACGGCGGCAGTCTCTCCATCGAGGTTCCGGAAGCCGGCATGGTGCGGCTGACGGTCCGGCTTCCAGAGGCGGGAAAGGAGCAGCATGAAAATTCTCGTAGTCGATGATGAAACCATGCAGCGAAATCTGCTCAAAGGGTTTCTTGAAAAAAAGGGATATACCGTGCAGACCGCCTCCGGCGGAGAGGAGGCACTGCGCCTCTTCGGGGCGCACCCGTTTCAGATGGTCATCCTGGACCATCGCATGGGTGACCTCAACGGTGATGCGGTTCTGGCCCGGATGAAGGAGCATAACCCGCTTATCCGGGCCATTATGGTCACTGCCTATGGCACGGTGGATACCGCCGTTTCCGTTATGAAACTGGGGGCGGACGATTTACTGGAAAAGCCGGTGGACCTCCTGCAGCTTCTGGAGAAGATCCGGATGATCGAAAGCCGTCTGGCCGTGGAAGACGATGTGTCGGATGTCCGGGAGGAGATCGATCGGCGGGAACTTCCCCTGCGGATCATCGGTGACAGCCCGGCCTTGCAGGAAGTCATCTCACTGGTCCGGCGGGTGGCCGTCACTCCGTGGACGGTGCTGGTCCGGGGAGAAACCGGAACCGGAAAGGAACTGATCGCCCGGCTGATCCATCTTCTGAGTCCGGTCGCCGGGGGTCCCTTTGTGGCGGTCAACTGCGGTGCAATTCCGGAACATCTGTTTGAATCGGAACTGTTCGGTCATGAAAAAGGCGCCTTTACGGGCGCATCCGCCCTGCGCCGGGGCCGGTTCGAGATGGCCGCAGGCGGAACACTCTTTCTTGATGAAATCGGTGAACTTCCGCTCCATCTGCAGCCCAAACTGCTCCGGGCACTGCAGGAGAAGCGTATCTGCCGGGTCGGCGGAGAAAAGGAGATTCCTGCAGAAGTCCGGGTGGTAACCGCCACCAACCGCCCTCTGGCGCAACTGGTGGAAGCGGGACAGTTCCGGGAAGATCTTTAC
>JBEPXL010000413.1:0-4062 GCA_041641935.1 Desulfobacteraceae bacterium
ACCCGGATCATGCCCGATACCGGAATATCCTCTTCTCCGAAATGCGACGCCCGCAGCAGAAACCGGATGCGGCCACCCGCATGATCCGCCGGTGCGGTATGGAGGACGCCGGTGATGTTCCGCCAGTACCGGTCGGCCTGATGAACCACATGATCCGCCGGAAAGCGGGGCGCGGCCCAGGGCTGAAGGGACAGGTATCCCAGGGAGAAAAAGAGAAAGAGCGGAAGAAGAACAGCCCCGGTTCTGCGGCGGAGTATTCCGAGGATACCGGCAAAGGAGAGGCCCGCCAACAGGCCGGCCCAGAGGCGCAGCCCCGGCACCTGATCCCCGATAACAATGCCGCCGGCAAAGGCGAGCAGCAGCGGGATCAGGGGCCGTGCATAATACCTACCGGCTTCTGCGGATGGCAGCCCCCAGCCGGTCAAACTTTTTTTCAATCGCTTCGTATCCACGATCCAGATGATACACCCGGTTCACCACCGTCTGCCCCTCGGCCACCAGCCCTGCCAGAATCAGGGAGGCGCTGGCCCGGAGATCGGTGGCCATGACCGGCGCACCGGAGAGATGAGGAACCCCCCGCACCATGGCCGAATTGCCGGAAATGGTTATATCGGCTCCCAGACGTTTCAGTTCCCCCACATGGATGAACCGGTTCTCGAAAATGGTTTCGGATATGATGCTGAGACCGCCCGCGACGGACATCAGCACCATGAACTGGGCCTGCATGTCGGTGGGAAATCCCGGATAGGGAAGGGTTTTAATATCGACACTCCGGATATCCCCCGTCCCCCGTACCCGCACCGATGTGTCTTCGATGTGGATGTCAGCACCGGTCAGTTTCAGCTTTTCCATCATCGCCCGCATATGGTCCGGCTGGCAGTTCCGGAGTGTCACATCCCCGCCGGTCATGGCCGCGGCGACCATGAAGGTGCCGGCCTCGATCCGGTCCGGAATGATCGACACCTCCACGGGATGAAGCCGGGAAACGCCCCGGATGGTCATCACCGATGTTCCCGCGCCCTGGATATCGGCTCCCATTGCATGGAGTACATCGGCCAGGGCCATGATCTCCGGTTCACGGGCGACATTCCGGAGAACGGTGGTTCCCCGGGCCAGCACAGCGGCCATCATCAGGTTTTCGGTGCCGGTGACCGTCGGCACATCAAAATAGACCTCATCCCCCCGGAGCCCTCCCGGCGACGGCGCTGTTGCATCGACATAGCCGTGGGTCAGTTCAATGTCAGCGCCAAGCTGCGCCAGCCCTTTCAGGTGAAGGTTGATGGGTCGGGCCCCGATGGCACATCCTCCCGGCAGGGAAACCCGCGCCCTGTTCATCCGGGCGATCAGCGGCCCCAGCACCAGAATGGAGGCCCGCATCTTCCGGACCAGATCGTAGGGGGCCTCACTCCGGCAGAGTCCGTTGGCCTTGATCCGGACGGTATTGCCTTCGGTTTCGACCTTCGCCCCCAGATAGGTCAGCAGTTCCTTGATGCTGATAATGTCCCGGAGACAGGGAACATTGTGATAGGTGTTCCAGCCGTCGGTCAGAAGCGCGGAGGCGAGAATGGGCAGGGCCGCATTCTTTGCACCGCTGATCCGGACCTCTCCCCGCAGGGGGCGGTTCCGGCCGCCTTCAACAATAATTTTGTCCATGAAATTGCCTCGGAATCGGTTCGTACCATTGTGACAGAGATGCAGAATTGCAGGAAACAGGAATAAAAAAAGCGCTTCTCCGCACGGTGGAGAGACTCTCCGCGGAGAAAGCGCTTGTATATGGATCAGGCTCCGCCGGCGGCGGAATCAATGATGTTCTTCGCCGTGGCCGCCGCCCTTGCCGGTTTCAACGGCCGCCTTGATGACGCAGTAGGTCAGCCCGAGGCCGATGACCGCCAGGGCGTACCAGAGCGCGCCCATGAAGAGCATGTGGCCTGCATCCCAAACCCATTCAAAAAAACCTGGAAACATATTCTCCTCCTCACCCCCGCAGGGGAATTAGTCAACCGGGTTCAGTTTCGGCTCCTGGGGAAACACCGGCAGATAGCGGTATGACAGGGCCACCAGAATCACGCCGTAGGCGACCGGCAGAATGGTCGTGGCGACTTCCTGCCAGCTCGGATAGTACATGGCCCAGATGTCGAAGGGCATGACCGGTACCGCCATCACCTGCAGCACCATGACCCAGCGGTTGACCGATACACCGATGACGGCCAGGATAAAGGCGGTCATCCGGAGGATCGGATTCTTCCGGCCCGTCTTTGTGACCAGAATCAGCGCCGGAACGACACCGCCGATGACGATTTCCAGCACCAGAATCCAGATGCCGTACACGGGATTGTTGGAATAGAAATCCATCAGGGTATGGCCCATGCCCGGCGCAGTGACCGTGGCCCAGTACCAGGTGTCGGCGATCTTGGCGATGATATAGGTCAGCAGCATCCAGCCGGAGATTTTGGCCAGCAGTTCCACCACATTGTCCGCCACCAGTTTTTTCCCGGTCGATTTTTCCAGAATCTTCGTCACCAGCAGGGTAAAGCAGGGACCGCAGGCCGCCGCAGACCAGGTAAAGAGGAAGAAGGACCAGGGCCAGACAAATATCCCTTCCCGGAAACCGAAAGGCCGCCCGAAGAGAACACCGGCGACGCCGCCCAGTGATCCCTGATGAAAGAAGGAAAGAAACGCGCCGGTGGCCGCGAAAACCGCCATGACCCCGTGCATGTTGTGGGCAAGATTGTGAAAGAAGGGAACCTTGTCCAGCTGCCGGTTCTCCAGAACCAGCGGTACATATTCAATGGAAAGAACGGCAAAGTAGCAGGAGAGACAGAAGGCCACCTCGGTCAGCATGGAGTGGACGTTGGCATGCCAGAAGATGAACCATCCCCGCAGCGGCTGGCCGATGTCGATGGCCAGAATCAGCAGTGCCGAACTGTAGCAGATAAAGCCGATGAGGACGGCATAGTTGATGATATTCTTCAGTTCGTCTTTGCCGACAATATATTTAAGAAATCCGGTAAAAAAGGCCCCGCCGCCCAGGGCGATGACCGCCAGGTCCGCCCAGATCCAGAGCGCAAACCCGTAATAATCGTTCATGTTGGTCTGGTTGAGCCCCTTGATCCAGCAGAGGAACATGGCATAAACGCCCCACAACAGCACAGCGCCGACGATGCTGAGAAAAAGGGTGAATTTCCCCAGAGAACAGCGTCTCACGCCCTTGGGTATCAATGCAGAATCCATAAACTATCTACTCCTCATCCTGTGCGGTTACAGTATCTGTTATGGTTATCACCGGAACAGCCGGAACAGGTACTAGTGCTTCGTCGCCAGCTTTCCGGGCTCTTCGGTCTTGAGATAATTATCGCCGGATCGTCTGACCCACTCCCGGCTGGAGACGTAATAGACCTTGGGATTGGTTCCCAGCCGCTCCAGAAGACGGAACGCCCGCGGGTCATTCTTCAGTTCATAGACCTTGTGCCTGGGATTGTTCAGATCGCCGAAGGTGATGGCGTCTGCCGGACAGGCCTGGGTACAGGCGGTCTGATACTCTTCTTCTTTGAGTTCCCGCCGCCCTTCGTAATGGGCTTTGTCCATGGCGCGCTGGTACCGGTGAAAACAGAAGCTGCATTTTTCCACAACGCCCCGCATCCGGACCGACACGTCGGGACTCAGCATCTTCTCCATCCCCTTGGGCCAGACCGGATCCCACAGTTGAAGTACCGGGCGTGATACGGACAGGCGGCCATGCAGTACCGGCATCCGAAGCACCGGGTATAGATCTGGCTGACGATGCCGGTTTCGGCGCTGTAATCGGTTACCGTGGCCGGGCAGACGGAAACACAGGGAGAGTGCCCGTGATGTCCCTCACAGTGCATGCAGGGCCGGGGCAGATAGCAGATATCCGTATCCGGATAGGGTTTGCGGTTGGTCAGCTTGTAGACCTTCATCCAGGTGATGCTGTCGAGTTTGTTGGATTCGTCTTTCTTGAACGGAATATTGTTTTCGGAAAAACAGGCAACCATGCAGGCCCCGCACCCGGTACACTTGTCCAGGTTGATGACCATGCCGTAC
>JBEPXL010000414.1:0-4041 GCA_041641935.1 Desulfobacteraceae bacterium
GGGGAAGTTCACCGGCAGCGCCTTCCGCGGCATCGGGAGCGGCGAAGATACGGGCATGGGCCTCCGATGCCGGCGGGTAGATCAGGTTCATCCCGGTATCGAAGATGAAGAACCGCTCCCGCAGTGCCGCCGGGAGGGAATCCAGAAGACTGCCGACGGTCCGGACCATTTCATGTTCCGGTACGCGGGTGGATTCGGGAACCGCAAAGCGGAAGGGATCGGCATAGGGCCCCGGCAGAAGGGCATCCTCCCCGGGACCGCTGCCGGTCTCCGCGGCGGAATCCACCGGTGGAAACGGCTGTGCAGTGATGTTGCTGCGCAGGTCATGGTATTCCGCCCGGACCTGATGGTAGAACCGGTCGAAGGTGAGCCGTATCCGTTCTGTTTCGGTCCGCCGGACATGCGCTTCCAGGGAAGAAAGAACCAGATAGAGGTGAATACTGAAAAAGAGTAAGAAAATCGTCAGGAGCGAGAAGAAGAGTCTCCTGAAAAGGACGGACCCGAACATGAGGCCTCCGCATCAGGGGTTAAGGGCGGAACAGGAGTACAACTGGCCGTTTCATCCCATAAAAACGGCCAGCATATCCTTCCGTGCATCGACATGCTGAATGGTTACCTGGATGACGTCTTCCGGCTTCAGGGAAATGCCCGACGAGGACGGCAGGAGGCATTCGATCATGTACTCGGGTATGAGTGCCAGATACCCGTTTCTCCGCCGTGTGAGGACAATCGCCTCCTCCCGCTGCCCTATCCGCCCCTCCAGATACTTGAGCAGCCAGTACCGTTTCCGCCGGTACTGCAGCCGGGAAACGCAGCTCATGGGGTGTGCCAGGTTCTGGATGGTCAGTTCGACCTCTTCGGTGGAAGAAGGCGGGTTGAGGCCGAAGACCGACCGGATCTGGCGCTGGGTAATCAGGTCGAAATACTTCCGGATGGGAGACGTTGCGGTCACGTAGGCATCCAGACCGAGTCCGGCGTGATGCTCCGGCGTCGGATTGAGAACGAACCGGCTCAGCAGTTTCCGCTGCATCCAGTTCTGGAACAGGCTGCCGCCGTTCTCCTTGTACAGGCGTTCCTTGGGGGCGGGCTGGGACCGGAAGATGGCGGGCAGACGGTGTCCGGCCAGGAACCGGGCCATGAGCCAGTTGGCCATGATCATCAGTTCCGCGACCAGAAGCCGGCCCGGGCTTTCCCGGTTGGTCCGGTTGACCACCAGCTCGTCGTTTTCGTTGAGCCAGACATTGATCTCCGGCAGGGAAATATGGATGGCCCCGGCCGCCAGCCGTCTCTGCCGGAACTGCTGGGCGATCTGGTAGAGGGTGTAGATGGTCCGGTCTTCTTCGGCGACCACATTGACATCGTAGTAGGTGAGCTGATCTTTCACCCGGATCATGCTGGGAAAGGTTTCGCTGCCGAGAATTTCGCCGTTCCGGTCGAGGCGGATCATGGTACTGATGGCCGGGCGGAGTTCCCCCGCCTTGAGGCTGCACTGGCCTTCGGCCAGCGGCGGCGGCAGCATGGGGATTTTCTGGTCCGGCATGTAGATGGAACTGCCCCGCTGGAAGGCCTCCTGGTCCACCGGCGTTCCCTTTTCAATGTAGTGGCCCACATCGGCGATATGAACCCCGACCAGATAGTGATCGCCCCGGTCCTCGAAGCTGAGGGCATCGTCAAAATCGAGGGTGGACTGGCCGTCGATGGTGATCAGGTCCAGATCCGTCAGATCCCGGCGGCCGTTCATGGACGGCAGAACGGCGGGGGCTTTCCGGATCGACTCCGTACACTGCATCACTTCACTGGGAAAGTCGGTGGGAATCTCCATCCGGTAGAGATCGATATTTTCATCGGGTTCCCAGACCTGCAGCCGGACCAGTATATCAAACAGTTTTTCGCCGCCCTCGATGCCGGCCTTTGCGACCATCGCCCGGCCCAGATCATGCCAGGGGCTCTCCTTTTCATACAGGTAGAAGGACTGGAGAATCGCGGCATACTCCTGCTCGGCATCGCTCAGGCGCGGCGACATGCCCTTTTCCGGCATCTGCGCCGCCTGCCGCAGCCATTCCCCGCCCTTTTCGATGAGCTGTTCCCGCCGGGCCGCTTCCCGGGCCTGGGCCTGCATCCGTTCGACCTGTTTTCCGGTATAGGGCAGAAACTCCTTCTGGTTGAACTTGAAATAGAGGCGGTTCTCGAAAAAGGCCCGGATGACCGCCGACTCGTGGTCCTCGTCCGGCGCATCGGGAAAACAGAGGCCGGTCATGGTTTCCAGATCGACCCACGCCTGCTCCTCATGGAGAATTTCCCACAGTTCCCGGACGTCCACCGTCTCCGCCAGTGTGTTCCGCCGTTCCGCCGTTTCCCGGAGGCCAGCGACAAGGGTGTCCCGGCCCCCGCTGATGTCGATCCTGGATGTACCGAAATGGGTCAGGCGTCCGGTCGAGATGTTCATCTCCCGGTTGTTTTCGTTCAGCAGGCGCAGACGCTGGTTTTTCACTTCCAGCACCACAGCGCAGACGATCTTCTGGCGATCAATATATTCCACAATATTTCCAGGTTCCATAACTTTTTATTCTACCAACCCCCCTGGCGAAAGTCAACGCATGGTTCACTTATCCGGTTAAAATTTCTATGGAAACGGCAAAGTGATTTTCTTCTTGAGTTGCGGACGCGACAGTGGCAAACTCAGGAGCATGAAATCCATAGCCTTGCTGTACCCCTATTTCCGGAACAACCGGCTCCGAATCGTGGTGGGGCTTCTGTCCCTGATGGCGGTGGACCTGTTCCAGCTGCTGATCCCCCGTGTCGTCAAACAGGTGGTGGACGGTCTCACGGTGTTTGAAATCACCCGTTCCGGACTGCTGCGCTACGGCCTGATGATCCTGGCGCTTGCCGTCGGCATCGCCACCCTCCGGTATGTCTGGCGGCTCTGCCTCATGGGGCTTTCCCGGCAGGTGGAAGAGGGCATCCGGAACCGGCTCTTCGACCATCTCCAGCGTCTGTCCGCCGGTTACTTCAGCCAGGCCCGGACCGGGGATCTGATGGCCCACGCCACCAACGACATCAACCATATCCGGATGGCATCGGGCATGGGAATGGTGGCCCTGATGGATGCGGTGGTGATGGGACTCACCACCATCGCCTTCATGGCCTATATCAACCTCCGGCTGACGGCATTCGTCATCATTCCCATGCCCCTGATCGTCATCAGTACCCGGTTTTTCAGCCGGAGAATGCACGGGGCCTACGAGGAGGTCCAGGGGGCCTTTTCCACCATGACCGAGGTGGTCCGGGAGCGCTTCGCCGGGATACGGATCATCAAGGCCTACAACCGGGAAGCCGAATCGGTTTCGTCCCTGGAAGCGGCCTCCCGGCAATACATCCGGACCAACCTGCATCTCATCCGGATCACCGGGGCCTTTTTTCCGATGATGATCCTGTTTTCCAACCTGGGGCTCACCATTGTCATCTATCTGGGGGGGCGGCAGACCATCTACGGAACCATCACGCCGGGCGACTTCGTGGCCTTCATCAGCTATCTGGGGATGCTGACCTGGCCCATGATGGCCCTGGGATGGGTCACCAACCTGATCCAGCGGGGGAAAGCCTCCCTGGACCGGGTCAACCGGATTCTGGAAACACCCCCGGCGATCCATGATCCGGACCGGCCGGTCCCGTTCCGGCGGCTGTCACAGGAAATCCGGTTCGAACAGGTCCGGTTTACCTACCCCGCCACCGATGAAACGGTTCTGGGCGGGATCGATGTCCGGATCAGAAAGGGACAGACACTGGGGATTGTGGGGCCGCCGGGCAGCGGCAAGTCGTCCCTGGTCCATCTCATTCCCCGGCTCTACGATGTCACCGGCGGCGCCGTGCGGCTGGACGGGGTCGATATCCGGGAGATCCGTATCGATGAACTGAGAGAGAAAATCACCCTGGTTCCCCAGGAGCCGTTTCTCTTCGCCGGCACCATCCGGGAGAACATCACCTTCGGGGATGACACGGTTCCCGAAGAGCAGCTGATCCGGACGGCGGAAGCAGTGGCCC
>JBEPXL010000415.1:0-4020 GCA_041641935.1 Desulfobacteraceae bacterium
GGTGACCGGCTACAGCCGGGAAGAAGCCGTCGGCCGGAATCCGCGCATTCTGAAAAGCGGCCGGCATAATGATACCTTCTACAAGACCATGTGGAATACCCTCCTTGCCGGCAGGGTCTGGTACGGTCACATTGTCAACCGGAAAAAGAACGGCGATCTCTATGAAGAGGAAGTCTCGATTTCTCCGGTTCTGGACACGAAAGGAATCATTACCAATTTTGTAGCCGTCAAGCGGGATGTCACCGAAGAGATTCAACTGGAACAGCAGCTGCGCCAGGCCCAGAAGATGGAGTCCATCGGAACACTGGCGGGCGGCATCGCCCATGACTTCAACAATATTCTCTTTCCCATCATCGGCTATACCGAAATGACCCTGGATGACCTGCCGGAAGACAGCCTCGGACAGCGGAACCTGCAGGAGGTACTCCGGGCGGCGAACCGGGCCCAGGAGCTGATTCAGCAGATTCTGACCTTCAGCCGGTCTGAAGAGCAGGAGAAAAAACCTCTCCGGATTCACCTGATCGTCAAGGAGGCCCTGAAACTGCTTCAGTCCACCCTGCCTTCGACCATCGAAATCATTCAGGATATTGCCCCGTGTCCGCCGGTTCTTGCGGAACCGACCCGGATTCATCAGATTGTGATGAACCTCTGTACCAATGCCTTCCATGCCATGGAAACAGGCGGACAGCTGGTGGTGCGGCTCGATGAGAGCCTTGTCGAACCGGACGATCTGCATCTCAATTTTGGCCTGCAAAGGGAAACCGGTGTCCGCCTGACGGTAAAAGACACCGGCTCCGGCATTGACCGGTTTACCCTCAACCGGATTTTCGAACCCTATTTCACAACCAAGGCCCAGGGCAAGGGAACGGGCATGGGACTGGCGATGGTACACGGCATCATCAAGTCCTACGGCGGGGGCATCAAGGTGGACAGCACACCGGACAGGGGAACGACCTTTACCATCTACTTTCCCCAGATCGAAACCGGTGAAACCCATCTGGATGTTCAGGAACACTTTATTTCAGAACCGGCAAATGAGCATATCCTGGTGGTGGATGACGAAGTCGCCATCGTGGGAATGATACGGCAGATGCTGGAACGGATCGGGTATCACATCACCACCCGGTCCAGCAGTGTGGAAGCACTGGCGGCATTTCGGGCACAGCCCCACCGGTACGATCTTCTCATCACGGACCAGACCATGCCCCACCTGACCGGCCGTGAACTGGCCCGGCAGGTGATGGCCATCCGGCCCGATATGCCGGTGATTCTCTGCACAGGGTTCAGCGACATTGTGACGGAGGAGGACGCAAAACAGATCGGCATCCGGGAATACCTGCTGAAGCCGATCATCAGCCGCCAGATGGCCACCGCCATCCGCCGCGCTCTGGGAAAAGACCGGGAACGGGTACCGCAGGCAAAAGTGGATATGATGTAGCGGCTTCCCTTCACCGCTTTTGGTTTGCTTCCGCCCCTGCCCTGTGCTACTTTTCTGTTCAGTTCAGTTCAATCGTAATTGCACTTCATCAATCAATGCAGGAAAGGCCCGGCTATGGGATCCATCTGTCCCATCCCGACGGCAGAAAATCTTCACTGAAAGGAACGGACACAACTGACCATGCGGTTTTTACTGATCGATATCGGTGCGGGGACGATGGATGTCCTCTATTATGATGAAGAAAACGATCTGCAGTACAAGGCGGTGGTGAAATCCCCGGTACGGTATCTGGCGGAGGTGGCGGAACAGATCCCCGGGAATCTCGCGGTGACGGGCCGGGAAATGGGTGGCGGTCCGGTCACATCCGTACTGCGGGAACGGGCAAGAACGAACAAGGTGGTCATGTCCGAATCGGCGGCGGCGACGGTCCATCACCATCCGGAACGGGTCCGGGCGATGGGGATCGAGATTGTGGAAGATGCCGAAGCCGAGGCCCTTCAGAAGACTGCCGACTACTCTCCGCTGGTGCTGCAGGATCTGGACCCGATGCGCATCCGGACCATTGTGGAAGGCTTCGGCGTTCCCTTTGAATTCGATTATGTGGCAGCCTGCGCCCAGGATCACGGTGTCGCACCCGAAGGTGTTTCCCATCTCGAATACCGCCATACCCTGTACCGGAGCCGCCTGGACGAGACACCGTTTCCTCATGTTCTCCTCTACCGGAGTGATGCCGTACCGGAAACGATGAACCGCCTGACGGCACTGGCCCGAAGCGCGGAACAGCTTCCGACGCGGGAAGTCTATGTGATGGACAGCGGCATGGCGGCCATCCTGGGCGCGTCACTGGATGCGGTGTCACTCTCCCATCAAAAGATTCTGGTTCTGGATATCGCTACCTCCCACACCGTCGGGGCGGCCCTGAGCGGCGGAGAACTGGCAGGATTCTTCGAATACCACACCACCGACATTACCCTGGAACGGCTGGAAACGCTGCTGAAGAAACTGGCGGACGGAGAACTGAGCCACAAACAGATTCTGGCGGAAGGCGGGCATGGCGCCTATATCCGAAATGCCATCGGTTTCGATGCGGTGGAAGCCATCGTGGCGACCGGTCCGAAACGGAAGCTGGTGAAGGATTCCCGGCTGCCCATCACCTTCGGCGCACCCTGGGGCGACAACATGATGACCGGCACGACAGGGCTGCTGGAAGCCGTGCGGCGACGGAATGATCTGGGACCGCTGGTGTATTTGTAAGAACGCAAACAGAAAGGACAGAATCCCATGCCGTATGTGAATATCAAAATTACCAGAGAAGGGGCGACAGCAGAAAAAAAGGCGGAACTGATCGAGGGCGTTACCCGGTTGCTGGCAGATGTGCTGGGAAAAAATCCCCAGACAACGGTGGTGGTGATCGACGAGGTGGATACCGATAACTGGGGCATCGGTGGAGAATCGGTGACGGTCCGGCGAAAGCAGGGCCGGTAGAATCCATAGAAATGATCCTGGCAGGATGAGGAGGGAATGGTGTTTCACTCCTCATCCCATGCTGCCTCACTTCTTCTTCAGCACCGCCCGCCAGCCGGTAACGGGTGTGGCGACCGGCCTGAGAATTTTGTTTACATCCCGTGCCTGCTCTGTAATGTAGAATGCCTCGGAATCGATCTCGTTGATGACCGGCAGAAGTCTTTTCATGTCCCGGCGGCGGCAGACGATATAGAGTTCCGTAACCGGTCCCTGCATTCCCTCACCTGTAAAAGTGGTGACCGGCTGCCCCATTTCCCGCATCCGGCGGGCCAGCAAGCGGCCCTGCCGCGCCGTAATCACGCGAAGTACCAGCGAGCCAAACGCCAGTTGACGCTCCACCAGGATTCCGACCACATTTCCCGTTGCAAAGCCGAGGGCATAAAAGATGATCAGTATGGGGTACTCATTGATCTGGTTCACCACCGCACTGACCACCAGAATCCAGATGACGACCTCGATAATTCCCAGAAAAAAAGCCAGTTCCGTGCGGCCATGAACGGTGACAATGGTTCGGATCGTTCCGAAGGAAACATCGCAGATCCGTGCGAAAAAAATCACCAGGCCGGTAAACAGAATCTCCGGATCAATAAACATGATTCATTCCTGTTTCATTCGTTGATGTGATACGTAAGGACAGATTCCCACAACTCTTCCTTTCATCTGCCAAAACATCCCTGCCAAACAGCCTGCCAGCATTAGCACCTTTCGTGCCAATGGTTCATCATGCTGTCATTTCGATAGCTTTCCCCTCTGCCCGTATCTGTTTCGGAATCAGCAATTCCGATGAAAGCCCAGGCTGTTCTGATCCTTTTTTCAATCTCCTGCCTTTGTATCAATTAATTTCAGATGGTTCATATCATGCCAAGATCAACCCGGCACAAGCTGCAAGCGTGCGTTCGGAAAGGCATCGGAATATCCGGTTCTTTTTTCAGTTTCACCGGATGAGCGCAATGTGAAGATGTTCTCTGTTTTTCATGAAAACAAAGCACTCCCTCATGCCCTGCCAGCAGAACCATCAATTCTGATTCTTCTGGTTTAAGACTTTTATAATCAGTAAT
>JBEPXL010000416.1:0-4015 GCA_041641935.1 Desulfobacteraceae bacterium
CTCGATCAGCGGAAGTTCGTCTTCCTGCACCGTTCGGAGGTCCATGATAAACAGATCGTCTTCAATGCGGCCGATCACCGGCGGGCGGACGCGGGTACGCAGGTGTCGTTCCACCGCATTGGGGGACATCCCGTCCACCTGGACAGCGACACATCTGCTGGGCAGTTCCAGAAGGGGAAGCGCGCCGCCGCCCACTCTGGAACCCAGATCCAGTATCCGGGCCGTCAGCCGCCCATCATCCAGTTTTTCCAGGATCGATTTCAGCCGCACCGCCCGACCTTCGATCCGGACGGGTGTCTCGGTGAGCATCAGCAGGGTGGGAATCCGCGCCACCGCCTGTTCCGGATCACGATAGAGGCGCAGAGTCGCTTCCAGGGCCGCCAGGGTCATTTTGTCGATCCGGAGAGCGCGTGTGAGGGGATTTTTGCGGATTTTTTCGATCATTTCCTTTTTTCCGACAATGAGTCCCGCCTGGGGGCCGCCGAGAAGCTTGTCCCCGCTGAAGGTGACCACATCGGCTCCGGCTGTGACGGATTCCTGCACCGTCGGCTCTTTGGTCATTCCGCAGCGGGAAAAGTCGATGAACGTGCCGCTCCCCAGGTCTTCCATCACCGGAATGCCCTGTTTCCGGCCCAGTTCCACCAGTTCCGCCACCGAAACCGCTTTGGTAAATCCCACCACGCTGTAGTTGCTGGTGTGGACCTTGAGCAGCAGCGCCGTCTCCGGTCCGATGGCCGTTTCATAGTCCCGGAAATGGGTCCGGTTGGTGGTTCCCACTTCCCGCAGAATGCCCCCGCTTTTGGCCATCACATCGGGAATCCGGAACGCCCCGCCGATCTCCACCAGTTCACCGCGGGACACGATCACCTCCCGGCCCCGGGACAGGGTTTCCAGGCAGAGCAGCACCGCTGCCGCGTTGTTGTTGACCGCCATCGCCGCTTCCGCTCCGCTGATTTCGCAGAGGATATCCTCGATGGCGCTGTACCGGAGTCCCCGTTTTCCTGCGGACAGGTCAAATTCCAGATTGGAATAGGAAGCCGACAGGGCGGCGACATTGTCAATGGCCTCCGCCGCCAGCAGGGATCGGCCCAGGTTGGTATGGATCACGACACCGGTGGCATTGATCAGGGGCCGGAGGTTGGGCATGGTTTCGGCGGATACCCGCCGGCGCACCCGGTCCAGCACCGCTGCATCATTCAGCATGTCCGGCGTGACCCGCTGCCTGTCGTTCAGAATCTCTCCGCGCAGTTCCGCCAGCACCGCCCGGATGCTCCGGACCAGCACCGGTTTGGGAACAGAAACAAAAAATGTTTCTCCCTTTGTCAATTCCAGCAGGTGGTCCACACCAGGAATCTGCCGCAGAAGATGTTGTTGTGCTTCTCTCGTCTTTGTCATCGTTTTCTGTCAAGAATATAACGGGCGATAGCCCGGAGCGGATCGGACGCCGCATTGAAGGCATCCAGTGCCTGCAGGGCGTTTTCCACCAGTTTCCGGGCAAAGGATCTGGACGCTGTCAGCCCCATCAGGCCCGGATAGGTGCTTTTGTTCCGGCTGGCATCGGTTCCCGCCGCTTTCCCCATTACGGCAGGATCGCCCTCTACATTGAGAATATCATCCGTCACCTGAAAGGCCAGCCCGATTTGCGCTGCATAGCGGTCCAGGGCGTCGATCTCTGTTTCGGTTCCTCCCCCCAGCATGGCCCCGGCCCGGACGGAGGCACGGATCAGCGCACCGGTCTTCAGACTGTGCATTGCCTCCAGTGCTTCCCGATCCAGGGGAGTGGTTTCGGCCGCAATGTCGCGCATCTGTCCCTCGATCATGCCGTGATGACCGGCGGCGGCGGCGATTTCCCGGATGACCCGGAGCCACCGGTCCGGGCTGATGCCGGAACCGTCCATGGCAGCTGCCGCCAGCGATTCGAAGGCCAGGGTCAGCAGCGCATCCCCGGCCAGAACCGCGGTGGCCTCGTCAAAGGCGCGGTGGCAGGTCGGCTTTCCCCGGCGCAGGTCGTCATCATCCATGGCCGGAAGATCGTCATGAATCAGGGAATAGGTATGTATCATCTCCAGCGCGCAGGCCGCTGCACGTGCCGTTTTTCCGGATGCATTGCCGCCCACCGCCCCGGCCGCCGCCATGCAGAGGACGGGCCGGAGCCGTTTTCCCCCCCCCATGAGCGAATGGCGCATGGCCGCGACAATACGGCTGTCTTCCGTCCCCCGGTCCAGTGCCCGGTCCAGTGCCCGGTCGATCTCCTCACGCCGGTCGGTCAGATACGCCTGCAAATCGAACATCCGTGTTCCTTTCCCTGGATCAGAAGATCAGAGCGTATCGGTCTGGGGTGCGAGGGAGATACGGATATAGGTTTCCGTCACATCCTGAATGTCGATCCGGAACAGCCGGAATGACATCATTGCCAGGGCTTCGGCCAGTTCCCGCGTGTTTCCTTCATAGGCCACCTGAATCACCGCTTCATCGGGATTCATCTCATCCATCCGGAGATCCTTCACCCCCGGTGTTTCACTGAGGGCTCTCCGGAACCGGATAAAGTTCCCCAGATTCCGGGTTCCGGTGACGGTCAGCGCGATGCGGTCTCCGGCCACTTCAGGTGTTCTGGCCTGCCAGCGGGAGAGGGCTTCGGCGGCCAGCTTTTCTCCGGCCATGGCGCCGGCGGCCATCAGGGCCTCCCGGCTGCCGGTGACCGGATCCGGGTTTTTCTGGACCACCGTCTCCAGCACCGAACTGATTTCCTCCCCGGTTTCCGTCCCGACAATCCGGGCGGTCAGGGTGGCGTTGAAGGCGGGAATCTCATTTTCGTCAAGCTCCGGAACCTGATAGACAATGGCCTTGCCGACCACCACATAATCCGCGTTCAGACTTTTGCCGATGTCCACGGCATCCCGGTTGTCCAGGTCCGGCTGAAACACGATCGCAGCTTCCAGGGTTACGTCGGGTACTTCATTTCCATGATCCACCACTTCAAAACCGGCCGCCTTCATTTTCTCGGCCATGGCCTGTTCCGCCACCGTGAATACCGGGCCTTCGTTTTCACCCCACCAGTAGGTCGGGGACAGGTCATCCAGATTCTGTTCCGCAAGGAGAAACAGCACGGTCGGTTTGGTTGCAGGGGTTGCCGCACGGTTCCTGAAGCCGGAAAGCTGTTCCTGCAGTTTCCCGGCGGAGACGGTTGCCTGGAGCATGACCCGGTACCGGTTTCCCACCGAGGATTCTGCCAGAATGCGGTAGGTGTCGATAAACGCGTCGGTCTTTCCCCGGATCACCAGACTGAAGCGCTGAAAATCCTGTGCCAGGGCCTCGGGAGAGAAGACCGAAATGGCCGCCTGCTCCACCGCCGCGTCCAGCGCCGCCGCAACCGCCAGATCCTTTGCGGCCGCACGGTTGTTGTCCTGAATGGTGCTGCTGCCGATCACCACCACCGAAGAAGGTTCCGTCTCCTGGGCGGAGACCGGCATATTCCCTGCCACAAGCAGCAGGGGAAGCATCCACAGAAGACAGAATATCCAGTACCGCATACGGAATTGCAAATATCGATTCTTCATTGGCTCACAAAATCGGTTGTCAGGTATCCATGTTGACTGCCAGTCTGCAATATACCACAAATGACAGTTTTCCTGTAACTGTCATTGAATTTTTTTGCCGGTACGACCATTGCAGACATCCGGGCCGGGGGAAAACGCCGGGGAGAGCAATGGGACTTCAGTTGCGGGAAGGCGGCATCACTGTTTCCGGTGCAGGGCATAATCGGCAATATCGAAAAGCAGATCCCGTGTCGGCGACGGGGAAAACAGGCCCGCATGACGTTTGGCTTCAGCGACGTGGAACCGTGCCTGTTCGCGGGTATAGTCGATCCCGCCCAGTGATTCAAGGAGTTCCACAAGCTGCTGAAAGTCCGCGGCGGAAAAATCATCCTGACGGATCATGGCTGCAATCCGGTCCCGCTCCTCAGCCGACGCCGCGGCAAGGGACCGGATGACCGGCAGGGTCAGTTTCCCTTCCC
>JBEPXL010000417.1:0-4004 GCA_041641935.1 Desulfobacteraceae bacterium
TCTCACTGGCGCTGGTGCACCGCTGCCGTTTTACGTCATCGGCAGCGACCAGGGGCTGGCAGGTGCTGCCACGATGACCGATACGCTGGTCTTTGAACCCGGCAGTCGGTATGACATTGTGTTCGATTTTTCCAGTTTCCCAACGGACAGCCGGATCATTATGGAGAATATCGGTGGAGACGCACCCTTCGGCGGAGAGTTCGGCGGGTTGCTTGATGCCGATGATTTTTTCCCCGACAGACAGACGGACCGCATCATGGCATTTGATGTGACACAGCCATTGGATCACGCTGTTCCGGATCAATTTGATCCCGCTGCGATCGGGCATTATGACGGCAATGCAGAATCGGTCGACAATATCCGGAAAGTTGCCCTGTTTGAAGGCATGGATGAGTTCGGGCGTCTGCAGCCGCTCCTGGGGGTTGCCGAGCCGACCGTCGATGCTGCCGGAAGTACAGTCGATGGCGCTATCGCCTGGCATTCCCCAACGACGGAAATGCCTGCTCTGGGTAGCACTGAGATCTGGGAGATATACAATGCCACCGGTGACGCCCATCCGGTTCACCTGCATCTGGTGAATTTTGAAATACTGGGGCGGCAGGAGTTTGAAGCAGATGTGATAGATCATCCAATTATGCAGCATAACGGCACTAGCGGAAAGGGGTTTCGCCTGGGAAATATTCAGACCGGTGCCGATGTCACTTTTGAACCGGCGGACG
Organism: Desulfobacteraceae bacterium; assembly: GCA_041641935.1. Lineage (GTDB taxonomy): Bacteria > Desulfobacterota > Desulfobacteria > Desulfobacterales > Desulfococcaceae > JBEPXL01. The sequence continues at coordinate 720 of JBEPXL010000417.1, forward strand.
GATATGTCGAAAACGCTCCCAAGGACATGGTCACCGCCCTGCCGGGTCAGGTTACCCGGATCAAGGCGACTTTCGACAGGCCGGGGCGCTACGTATGGCACTGTCACATACTGAGCCACGAAGACCACGAAATGATGCGCGTGCTTCAGGTGGTACCACAGGCATAGCAGAGAGAAAAGCCAAATCAGCAATAGTGGCCGCCTGCGGGCGGCCATATTCTTATACATCCTCCTGCACTGCTTCCGGTGAAGGAGAGGCATGACGCGTTGCCATGCCGATGGATGCAGGCAATGACCATACACCGCCGGATTCTTTTACAGAATCTGAATATGAGGAAAGGCAGGTGAGGAATGTATAAAATACTGGTCATTGATGACGAACCCGCCATCTGCAAGGCACTGGTCATGGGACTGGCCTCGGCGGATATGGAGGTCCATTCCACGGCGGACGGCGGCAGCGGAGTGGCGCGTGGCTGTGCCGGAAGCTATGATGTGTTTATCGTCGATCTGTACCTGCCGGATATGAACGGTCTGGATGTCATCCGGAAGATCAAAAAATGCACAGCCGACTCTGTCTACATATTGATAACCGCCCAGTGCAATCTGGATAATGCAAGGGACGCAGCGCGAATCGGCGTCAAAGGCTTTCTGGAAAAGCCCCTGCATATGAACGCGGTACTGAATGTCGTGCGTAATGGACTGGCATCTCGGCAGAAAAGTCCCCGGCGTGACTGACAGATTCTGCCGCTGACGGGGCCGTTATAGCGTAGGACGATGAACAGCTTCTGCATGACGGACTTTGAAAAGGATGGTGTAGCCATGTATACATTCAGATTGATTCTTGCTATTCTCATGAGTATGGTTTTTTCATATGAAATCGACCGGGTGCATGCTGCAGCTTCCGGCGGACAGGCGGATCTGGTGATCAGGAACGGTACGATTTACACCATGGACGAACAGCAGCCCACAGCGGAGATGATCGCGGTCAGGGATGGCCGCATTGTCCATGTCGGAGACGATGCCGCAGCGGATGCCTGGATCGGTGAAAACAGCCGGGTACTCGATCTGGCGGGAAAAACCCTTACCCCCGGATGGATCGAAAGTCATGCCCATATTCTGATGCTGGGGCGGGCCCGGATGAAACTGGATCTGAGCCGGGCCGGCAGCTATGAAGATCTGATCCGGATGGTCGCGGAGAAAGTGAAGACGACCCCAAACGGGGAGTGGATCATTGGCCGGGGATGGCATCAGAGCAAATGGGAACCACCGCCGGAACCACTGGTAAAGGGCTTCCAGACCCATGAAGCCCTCAGCAGGGTGTCACCGGACAATCCCGTCTTTCTGGAACATGCCAGCGGACACGCGGGATTCGCCAACGCAAGGGCTATGAAAATCGCAGGTATTGCACCACAGCGTCAGTCCGATGCCGGTGGAGAAATCATCCGGGACGCTGCCGGCAATCCGACGGGTATTTTTACGGAAAATGCCCAGGCACTGATCCGGCAGCATATTCCGGACCGATCCGAAAAGCTGGACCGTCAGGCCCTGGAACTGGCCATTGAGGAAAGCCTGGCAAACGGCCTCACCAGTTTCCGGGATGCCGCTTCGGACAGGGATGCCATCCGTCTGTATCATGATTTTCTCAAAGAAGGTAAACTCGGAATCCGGCTCTGGGTCATGATCAACGGTCAGGATGAAGAACTGCTGGGAGAATGGTTTACCCTCGGCCCGGAAGTCGGTTCAGGCGATCAGTTTCTGACCATCCGGGCGGTGAAGCTGTTCGCCGACGGCGCGCTGGGCTCCCGCGGCGCATGGCTGCTGGAACCCTATTCCGACCGGACCGGTCATACGGGACATGCCACCATCAGCATGGACCGGGTTTATCAGGTATCCAGCAAAGCGCTCCGGCACGGATTCCAGACCTGTGTACACGCCATCGGGGACCGGGCCAACCGGGAAGTGCTGGATCAGTTTGAAAAGGTGTTCCGGGAAAATCCCGAGGCCGCCCGGGACCACCGGTTCCGGATCGAACACGCCCAGCACATCAGCGCAGCGGATATTCCCCGGTTTTCCGAACTCGGCGTCATCGCGTCCATGCAGGGTATCCATCTGTCATCGGATCGCCCCTGGGCCATCAACCGGCTGGGCGAAGCGCGGATTCGGGAAGGCGCCTATGTGTGGCAGAAACTGCTCCAGTCCGGTGCTGTGGTCGTAAACGGCACGGATGCGCCGGTTGAGCCGCTGAATCCCATCGAATGTTTTTATGCCTCGGTCACCCGCCGCACCCTGAAGGGAGAACCGCCGGGCGGATATGAGCCGGACCAGAAAATGACCCGGTATCAGGCGTTACGGTCCTACACGCTGGATGGTGCATATGCCGGGTTTGAGGAAGATATCAAAGGATCGGTCGAGGTGGGGAAACTGGCGGATTTTACGGTGTTCTCCCAGGATATTATGGAGGTGACGGAGGACAGGCTGCTGGATACCCGGGTGGAATATACCATTGTGGGCGGGGATATTGCCTATGCCCGGAATCCGATGTGACCTTTGCGGCAGATTCAGCCCTCATTTTACACCAACCATTCGTACTACCTGCCACATGGCAGACGGCTTCAAAGCCAGAACCTGGGACACTTCGACACAGTTGGCATATCCGCAGTTCTCACAAACAGATGGATTATCAACATCCCGGCAGCACTTGAAGATTCTCTCCTTTGTCCCCAGCTCAATCTGCGAGATAGGCCGCTTCCATTCATTGTTTCTGAGCGCATGGTAAGCCGCCCGTGACAGTACGATTGGATATCCTTCCTTTTTCAGCGCCCATATCCTGTCCAGAAGGTGTTTTCTTTCTTCCGCCGACAGACCATACTGTTCCACGATCTCCGGCCAGTGGGTCAGCAGATTGAAAGAGAACCCCCTGAAAAGCCCTGTAGCGGATACTTCCCTCACGAACGGTTCCAGATATGCTGCATTCGCCTTGCTGAACGTGATGGACGCAAAGACATTATCTGTAACGGCATGTTTGACGTTTTTGATGACAAGATCAAATGAATTGTCCCGGATGCGGTCATGCACCGTTTTCGGACCGTCAATGGTTACGATATAGCTGCATTTTTCAATCGCCAGCGGCACTGTTCCGTTGGTGAAAATACACACCTCTAAGAATCCCAGATCCAGCGCAAACTGCACCAGGTCATTGAGATGGTGACCACTGTCTTCCCAGATCATCGGCTCTCCTCCGGTAAAATAGAGCGACCGGTGCCCGCGCTTATAGGCATTCCGCAGC
>JBEPXL010000418.1:0-3989 GCA_041641935.1 Desulfobacteraceae bacterium
CTGTAAGGAGAAACATGCCGGTGGATGAGCTGGTCATCGCTCCGGACGGTTCCGGTCCGGAGCCCGCCCCCGGATCTGACCCCGGCTTCGGAGAGAAAATGGCGGAAAAGGTGACCGGCATACAGCACGCTTTCATCGTTTTCCGCAGAAAGGACAATCCGCTCTTTCCGGAGGCCGGATTTTCTGACCCGGTCCATCACAAACGGCAGAAGCGGCGTCTGGGGTTCGGCGCTGACGTAGGTCCCGTTTTTCCGTTTGAAGGTGACGGTATTGAAATTGACGGCAAAGGCGCTGTTGGGAGCGTCATAGGGATTGAGGCTCGCGGTGACACCGGGGATGACCACATCGCCGAAGTAGGAGACATCGATAACGAGATCGTTGTACTGATCAATTTTCCCGGCAACGGCACGGGCGATGTCCGGGATGTGTTCGGAAATGAGCAGGGGATCGCCGTATCCCTTGATTTTAAGGTTGCCGGCATCGTCGGTATAAAATTCGGTGACGAATCGGAAATCCGGCTTCAGGTAATGCCGGGCCACCAGGGCGGTGAGAACCTTGAGGGTGGAGGCCGGAATCATCGGCTTGTCCGCATTTCTGCTGAAGATGATGTTCCCCGAGGGATCGGCGATCAGAACCGCATCCCTGGGGCCGGTGGCTTTCTCCAGCCGGTCGAAGGATGCGGCAGGAAGCAGGGTCGCGGGAAACAGGAAAAACAGAAGCAGCAGGGAGAGTATTCGGATTTTTTTCATCATTGGATTATGGCCATTTCTTATCGTTTCTGCAGACTTTTCGGATAAACATACCGCGTCCCGATCTTCCCGTCATCATTGATTTCGATCTTGACCTGCTTGTCCGTAAACCTGATCACTTTGGCCTGCGCGGGATACACATAGTCACCACCCGGAATCCGCTTCATCCAGACCACCTTGTCACCGATCTTCAGTTCCATAGGGTTTCCTCCTTTGACGGTACGGGAAAGTTTGTGACGATTGCTTCCGTCATCGGGTTTCTGTTCTTTTCACTGCCGCCCACATGGTAAAAGTGTTCGCGTGTCAGGATGTTGAAATTCCCCCACAGGGAGTTGATATATTCGTTATCACGATACCGGTTGTGATGCCATGTGGACAGGATGAATCCGGCAGGAGACTTGGAGAGTGCCGCAAAAAGCGCAGACTCCTGTTCATCTCCCCAGTTATTAAAATAATCCACATGGCGGTCAATGTAAGGGGGATCACAATAGATAATGTCGTCTTTTTCAGCCACGGAAATGGTCTCTCCAAAGGGCTGGCATCTGAATTCAAATTTCTTTTCCTGCAACAGCCGGGAGACCTGGTGTACCTGGTTGACGATCTTTGTGACATAGGCCCGGGCGAAGCGCTGGGGTTTACGGCAGAAGGGGATATTGAACTTTCCCTTCCGGTTAAACCGGATCATGCCGTTGAAACCGGCCCGGTTCAGGAAAAGAAAATCCAGGGGATGGTGGTGCCGGTTGAACCGGTCGCGGATGGCATAATAATGGGATTCCCCCTTTTCGCGTAAGGCCGTGCCTTCTTTTTCCAGAAATGACCTGACGGTTTCCGGCGTGATGTCACCCTGACGGACAGCGGTATAGAAGCCGATGAGATGGGGATTGGTATCGCACAGCAGGGCCCGGGCCGGCGCAAGGTTGAACGCGACCACACCGGTTCCCGTGAACGGCTCGATCCAGCGTCCCCGGAACGAATCGGGAAGGATGCTGCTGATCCAGGGAATCAGCTTCGTCTTGATTCCCTGGGATTTGATGGGGGGGACAATGATCTTCATGGTTCCACAGTCGGAAATTCCGGATGCGCTGTATCGCTTGTTGATACCACCGGAGGAGCGCAATAAAAAAGGGATCAGCTTCGTGTTTTCATCGAAGATGATCCCTTTTGATCTCTCAGGTACGCCCGGAGGGATTCGAACCCCCGGCCTACGGATTCGAAGTCCGGCGCTCTATCCAGCTGAGCTACGGGCGCTGAAAAAATGGGGTGAGTGATGGGACTTGAACCCACGGCCACCAGGGCCACAACCTGGTGCTCTACCAACTGAGCTACACCCACCATGTGAATCTCTGCCTTATACCAGCCCCTTGAACTGTTTTCAAGTATTTTTTACATCCCTGCCGAAAAAAAAATTTACCACAGCACAGAAGAGACATACCGGCAGAAGCGGTTTATCGGAAACGGAATAAGTCCCGGTGCATCGGGTAACCGCCTCCGTCGGTTTCATGGTGACATCCGTTTCTTTGATGTCTATATTCTTACAGAAAACTGGGTATTGACCCTGTTGGGCTTCTGCTATAATACAGACGTAGGAAGAAGAGAATACCTGAAACAGAGCAGAAATGTGAATCCAATGAACATATTTGTCATGCGGGTGATTCTGGGGGCGGTCTTTGCCGTTATTCTGGCCCGGGTGTTTCACCCTGAATTCAATATTGTCACCGTGATCGCCTTTGCTGTCCTTATGGTGGGTCTGGCGTATCTGCTGGAATACTGGCGCAAACGGAAGATGGAAAAAGAGAACAGAGGAGCGTCCGACCATTAATCCGACAGCCGCAACAAAACAGATCATACTGGGCACGGCCGGGCATATCGATCACGGAAAAACATCGCTCATCAAGGCCCTGACCGGTGTCAACACAGACCGGCTCAAGGAGGAGCAGCGCCGGGGCATCACCATTGAGCTGGGGTTTGCCGCCTTTGACCTTCCCGGCGGGAATCATATCGGCATCGTGGACGTGCCGGGCCATGAACGCTTCGTCAAAAATATGGTCGCCGGGGCCACGGGGATCGATCTGGTGGCCCTGGTCATCGCGGCCGATGAAGGGGTCATGCCCCAGACCCGGGAGCACCTGGAAATCTGTACCCTGCTCGGGATCGAGCACGGACTGATCGTGCTGACCAAGATCGATATGGTCGATGAAGAGTGGCTGGAACTGGTCATGGATGATGTCCGGACCTTTGTGGACGGTACATTCCTGGAAGATCAGCCCGTAATACCGGTCTCTTCTGCCACGGGGCAGGGAATTCCCGAATTTATCCGGACCCTGGACGAGATGGCCGGCGCTATCCCGGAGCGGTCCGCCACCGGCATTTTCAGACTTCCGGTGGACCGGGTCTTTACCATGAAAGGCTTCGGTACGGTCATCACCGGAACACTGGTCTCCGGCGAGGTGCAGGTCGGCGAAACCATTATGCTGTATCCTTCCGGGACGACCGCAAAGGTCCGGGGGATACAGGTCCATAACGAAAGCGTTCCCCAGGCCAGGGCCGGTATGCGGACGGCCATCAACTTCCAGGGCCTTGAGAAGTCTTCGGTAGACAGGGGAGAGGTGCTGTCCCATCCGGGGGTTCTGGTCCCCAGTTATATGGTGGACATTTCGTTTCACTATCTCGACAGCAACCGGGGCCCCATCAAAAACCGGACCCGGGTCCGGTTTCATACCGGGACGAGTGAAGTGCTGGGCAATCTGATCCTGCTGGATGCCGATGAACTCCCGCCGGGCGGAAAAACGGTCGCCCAGCTGCGGCTCGATGCGCCGGTTTCCCTCATCCGGGACGACCGGTTCGTCATCCGGAGTTATTCCCCGGTCCGGACCATCGGCGGCGGAAGGGTCATGAATCCGGTTCCTCCGAAACACAAGCGGTTCCGGGAAACGGTGGTCCGGCAGCTGAATGCGCTGCCGACCCTGCCGCCCGAAGATCTGATCGCCTTTCATGTACGGGAGTCCGGCTACGGCGGCCTTTCGTTCAACGGCCTCCGGATCATGACCAATTTTCCGGAAAAGCCGCTTCAGCAGGCGGTGCAGGCGCTTCTGTCCCGCCGGACCCTGATCCAGGCCGACAGGGAAAACCGGATTTTCATTCATCAGGACGTCTTTGCCCGGCTGGAACGGGACATTACCACATATCTCAATGCCTTTCATGCGGCAAAACCGCTGCGGCCCGGAATGTCCAAGGAGGAAC
>JBEPXL010000419.1:0-3977 GCA_041641935.1 Desulfobacteraceae bacterium
CGTCCCTTTCGCTTTCAGTGCCGTCCGGATGAAAACCTCCGCAAGTACGGTTCATCCTTTATCATTTTACATAAAATCCTTTATCAACTTCTTTGTCAACTTTCGCTATACTGCAGATCATGGGGGTTTGCCATGAAATTTTCCACCAGACAACCAATCCGAACCGGAATTCTTCTGCTTTTTCTGTTCCTGCTGATTCCTGTGGCCGGTCCGTCGGATGCGGCCGGGCCGACGGATAAGGAAACACTCCGGCAGTACATCGAGGAGATGAAGACGGACCCCCGGGGGCCGTTCCGGCGCATCCGCTGGTTCTGTAACGACGGAACCGTACACCCGCCCAGACCCTATCCCTGCGAGGAACGGGGCGGCGGTGTTCAGCACGGGGAGTGGAGCGAAGAGACCCGGATCCTCCGGGAAAACGGCTACTATATCGCCACGGTGCTGGCGGATATGGAACCCAAGTCTTTTTTCAGGGCGGGGAATCATGCGGAACAGTTGAAGCAGATGATTCTGGAGCAGTTTCTGATCAATGCCGATGACGGCTGGATCTTCCGCAATGCCCGCTATTACCGGGGGGCGCTCCAGGTGGAAGACGAGGAAAAAGGAGGCCGGCAGCTCCTGCTGGCCCTGCTGGGCCGGGCGGAATGGCGCAACCGCAATTTTCCCGTCCTGCGGGAGGCCGTCCGGTTTCTGCCCCACGGTCAGCCGACGGACGAGGTAAGCCAGATGCGGCAGCTTTCCCGCACCATCGCAGAAAAAGACCCGGCCTTTGAACCGATGCGGGTCAAGCTCCACGGTCAGCCCGAAGCCGGGGATGCCACACAGGTCCGCCGTTATGCAAAACGGGAAGGAAAGGACGCCCTTGCCGGAGACTACACCCGGCTGGCCGGGCTGATCGACCGGATTTACCGGGTCCGGAACCTCAAGACAGAAGCCGATGCCCTGGCCCGCAAGATCAGCGATACCGGCCTGGCCGAACAGGTGCGGACCCTGTCGCCGGGGCTGGCCGATGAAGAACCGGCCGTCCGCCTGGTCACGGCGGCCCAGCTTCTCCGGCTGCTGCGGCAGGATCTGGAAAAAACCGGCGGACCGGAACAGATGCTGGCCGCCCTGGACCTGAGCCTGGCCCTGGAGCAGCTCTTTTTTCAGGATGCCGACCGGCTGCGACAGCGGAGCGACACCGCCACCCGCAGCGAGCAGCTCCGCTGGCTCCGGAGCACCGCCGACGCCATGTACGGCATGGGCGCTCTTTCCCCGCGGCAGTGGAAGGCCCTGGCGGAAAGCATCGGCCGGATCACCATCGGAGCCCCCCTGCAGGAAGAATACAAGGCCGAACTCGACTATCTGGCCCGTGCCCCCAACTGGTCCGACCGGCGCTATACCTTCCATTTCGGGGATACCGTGGAACAGATGGCCGTCATCGCCCCCAAAGTCCGCCGCTATGTCCAGGACCGGCTCCGGGGAAGCCCGCTTCTCTTCTACGCGGCGATTCTGGACCGGCTCACCACCGACGCCAACGCACTGGCCGGGGTGTCCCATCAGCTCTTCGGCCGGGACGTTTCCACCGGTCTCCGGGGCCTCAATCCGGGGCTGGCCCGGGGCGTTCTCCGGGTGCTGCCCGAGGGCGGAAATCAGGATCAACTGGACCGGAACAGCATTTATGTGCTGCCCGAGACGACCGAAGACCTGCCGCCGGTGGCGGGGATCATCACCGCCGGGCTGGGAAACACCCTGTCCCATATCCAGTTACTGGCCCGGAACCTGGGGATTCCCAATGTGGCCGTGGACAAGCCCCTGCTTTCCGCACTGCGGCCCCATGACGGGGAACCGGTGGTGCTGGCGGTCAGCCCCGCCGGTGTGGTTCATCTCGGTACGGACGGCCCCCAGTGGGACCGGGTCTTCAGGACCGATGTGAAAAAACCGGAGAATTTCCTGATCCGCCCCGATCTGGAAAAACTCGATCTGAGTACCCTGCGCCTGTATACCCTTTCCGAGTTACGGGCTGAAGATTCGGGCCGGTTATGCGGCCCCAAGGCGGCCAATCTCGGGGAACTGAAAAGCCATTTTCCCGAAGCCGTTACAGAAGGTGTGGTGATTCCCTTCAGTTTCTACCGGGCCATGCTCAACCAGCCCATGACCCAGGGTGGTCCATCCGTTTTCAAATGGATGCAGTCCCGGTATGACGAATTTCAGAAGATGGCAGATCCGATGGCCCGTGCGGCGGCCGAGAGCGGCTTTCTGGAACAGATGCGGGAGTGGATCAACGGTGCAAAGCTGAGCAGACCCTTTCAGGATCTGCTGCGGAAAGAACTGGAACGGGCGCTCGGGCCGGACGGAACCTACGGCGTCTTTATCCGGAGCGACACCAATGTGGAAGACCTCCCCGGATTCACCGGCGCGGGACTCAACCTGACCGTGCCCCATGTGGTCGGGTTTGACAGCATCGTGGCCGCCATTCCCCGTGTCTGGGCCTCGCCCTTTCAGGAGCGGGCCTTCCGGTGGCGGCAGGAACACATGCGTCATCCCGAACACGTCTACGCCTCGGTGCTGCTGATGAAAAGCATTCCGGCGGACAAGTCCGGTGTGCTGGTGACGACCCATCTGGAGACGGGTGATCCCGGCTGGATTTCGGTGGCGGTGAATGAAGGCGTCGGCGGGGCCGTGGCCGGACAGACCGCCGAGGAACTCCGGGTCCATACCGGAACCGGTGAAACCCGCTATATCGCCCAGGCCACGGAACCCGGGCGGCGGATTCTGCTGCCCGAAGGGGGGCTTTCCAGGATCCCGGCCAGCGGAACCGATGCGGTGCTGACCCCCGCCGAAATTGACCGGCTCGTCCAGCTGGCCCGGACGGTTCCCGACCGGTTTCCGCAGCTCCGGGATACCGATGGGAATCCGGTTCCCGCCGACATCGAATTCGGTTTCCGGGACGGGGAACTGGTTCTGTTCCAGATCCGGCCCTTTCTGGAAAGCAGAGAAGCCCGGCGGAACCAGTTCCTGCTGGGGCTGGATGAAAAACTGAACACAGAACAGAACGCGCCGGTGGACCTGAACCGGCCGGTGCGAAAGGAGGCAATGTGAACTGTATTCTCCGGATTATCGTTTTGCTGATCGCTGCAGGAATGGTCCCGGCAACGGGCTGGGCCTATCCCCTGGACGGCGAACCCTATACCGGCATCGGACGGCTGGAAGGCTACCGGCTGGCCCAGGAAGGAAAGGTCCGGGCCCGGAAACAGCCGCCGGGGGCCATGCTGCCCATGAAGGCGGTGGACCTGCGGCTTCTTTCCTACCCGGACCTTGACATTCCCGAACCGGACCCGGAATTCACGGCCCAGGTGCGGCGGCTGCTCGGGAAGGACGCCTCCCGGTACGGCATCGCTGTTCTGGATGTCACCGACCCGGAGCATCCCCGCTATGCCGAATACCGGGGAACCGTCCACCATACCCCCGGCAGTATCGGAAAACTGCTTGTGGCGCTGGGGATTTTCCAGGCCCTGGCCGACATCTATCCCGAGGATACGGAACAGCGGCTTCAGATCCTCCGGACCGCCCGGGTCAAGGCCGACCAGTTCATCCAGACCGACAGCCACAAGGTTCCCCTGTGGCAGCCCGAACAGATGCGGATGCGCTACCGCCCGATCAAAGCCGGGGACACGGCAAGCCTCTTCACCTATCTCGACTGGATGCTTTCGGCCAGTTCCAACGCGGCGGCCAGTATGGTCATCCGGGAGATGATGCTGCTGAATCATTTCGGAAAGGAATATCCGGTATCCGAGGAAAAGATTGATCAGTTCTTCCGGGAGACGGACAGGAAGGACCTGTCGGATCTGCTCAAGAAATCCCTGCAGGAACCGGTCACCCGCAGCGGATTCGACTCCGGGGAACTGCGGCAGGGCGGTTTCTTCACCTGGCGGGGCAAGCAGCTGATTCCGGGAACCAACAGCCGGTCCAACGCACGGGTGCTGACGGAATTTCTG
>JBEPXL010000420.1:0-3972 GCA_041641935.1 Desulfobacteraceae bacterium
CTCCGGCAGCGGCAGCCGCAGTGCCAGATCGGCCATCCGGGCCGAAAAGGCGATCATGAACGGCGACAGCGCCATCGTCAGAACCGAACAGGCCAGAAACATCTGATAGATGGCTTCGGGAAGCAGATTGTATTCGATACCGGTCAGGGCCAGAATGAAGGAAAACTCTCCCACCTGGGCCAGGGCCAGCCCCACCATCACCGTCGTCCGGACGGGAAACCCCAGCACCAGGGCCGCCAGACCGGCCACCAGCGCCTTGATGATGACAATGCCGATGGTAATGGCCAGCACCACCAGCGGTTTCTGGATCAGAAGATCCACATTGAGAAGCATTCCGATGGAGACGAAAAAGAAGCTGGTAAAGACATCCCGGAGCGGCATGATATTGCCGATGGCCTGGTGGCTGTATTCCGACTCGGAAATGATCAGCCCGGCCATGAAGGCCCCCAGCGCCAGGGAGAGGCCCGCTTCCGCGGTGAGCCAGGCAACGGCAAGGCAGATGACAATGATGGAGAGCAGAAAAACCTCCCGGAACCGGGTCCGGGCCACCTGGTAGAGCAGCTGGGGTACAATCCACCGGGCGCTGGCGATCACCAGAAGAATCACCCCCGCCGCCTTCGCCAGCAGAATCAGGAGGGAGGCCCCCGCTTCTCCCCCGGTTCCGGCCAGGAACGGGACCACCAGCATCATCGGCACCACGGCAATGTCCTGGAAAATCAGAACCGCCAGAACGGCCCGGCCGTGGGGGGATTCGATCTCCGCCCGCTCCTGGAGCAGTTTCAGGACAATGGCGGTGCTGCTGAGGGCCATGAGAAAGCCGATGAAGACGGCCGTGTTGACCGGAAATCCCATCAGATAAGTAATACCGGCACAGACGGCAGTGGTGACGCCGCCCTGCACCGCGCCGCCCACCAGCACCAGTTTTTTGATCGCCATCAGGCTTCCGATGGAAAACTCCATGCCGATGGTGAACAGAAGCAGCACAACCCCGATTTCGGCCAGCATCTCCACCTCGTGGACCGCACCGATCAGCCCCAGCCCGTGGGGACCGGCCAGGGTTCCCGTCAGCAGAAACCCGACCACCGCCGGAATTTTGAACCGGTAACAGGCAAAGGCGACGGCGACCGCAAGGGCGAAAATGATGACGATTTCATGCAGAATCTCTATTTCCATATATTCCTTTCTGTCGTGTAGACAGGAAAATGTCGGGTTAACGGGCCACCAGACCGGCCAGCCAGATTGTGAGCGGTGGAAAAAAGGTAATGATCAGCAGGTCGACGATCAATATCCCTAAAAAGGGCAGCACCCGGCGGCTGATGGCCGAAAGGCTGTCTCCGGAGATGGAGCCGGACACGATGAGGCAGATGCCCATGGGCGGCGTCAGCATACCGATGGCGAGATTGACCACCACGATGGCCCCCAGCTGAATCAGGGAAATGTCCAGGGCCGGGAGCATGGCCGTCAGCATGGGAACCAGAAGAATCAGGGCGGCGGTGGTTTCCACAAAGGTGCCGGCGATCAGCAGCACAAGATTGATCAGCAGCAGCAGGGCCACCCGGTTGTCCGTCATCCCCAGCAGGGCCCCGGCCAGCCGGGCCGGAATGTCCTCGATGGCCGCAATCCAGCTGAAGACCGAAGCCGTGGCGATGATGAACATGACAATGGCGGCGGTGACGGAACCGTTGATAAAGACCCGGGGCAGATCTCTGAAGCCGATTTTCCGGTAGACGATCATGCTCACCGCCAGGGCGTAGATCACCGCCACCGCCGCCGATTCCGTGGCGGTGAAGACGCCGAACAGAATCCCGCCCAGGATGATGAGCGGCGCGCCCAGGGCCAGAAGCGCCCGGCGGAAGGTCTGCCATACCTCGGGCAGGGAAAACCGGGCCGTGGCCGCATACCCCCGCCGCCAGGAAATCCAGGTGGCGACACCGATCAGGGAAAAACCGATCAGGATGCCCGGCAGAATCCCCGCCGCAAAGAGCTGACTGATGGAGGCCCCGGTGAGAAAGCCGAAGATGATCATGGGAATGGAGGGCGGAATCACCACCCCGATGGAGCCGCCCGATGCCTGGACCGCCGCGGCGAAGTCCGACTCGTAGCCCGATTTTTTCATGGCCGGAATCAGAATCGCGCCCACGGCGGCGGCATCGGCGGCGGCCGAACCGGAGATGCCCGCAAAGAACATGGCCGAAACAATGGTCACCGCCGCAAGCCCCCCCGGCAGCCATCCCACCAGGGCGTTGGCGAACTCGATAATCCGGCGGCTGATGTCGCCTTCTTCCATGATGGTCCCGGCATACATGAAGAGCGGGACGGCCATCAGGTGAAACGAATCGGTTCCGGCAAACATCCGCTGGATCACCATCATCAGCGGAAAACTGCCCTGGGCCAGAATGGCGAGGATGGAGGCGACCCCGATGGCAATGGCGATGGGGGCGTTGATGGCAAAGAGAAACAGAAGGGAAAAGAGCAGGATTTCAGCGGTCACGGTCGCCTCCGGTAAGAGTCGCCGCCAGAAAGCTCAGCCCGTGGAGCAGGAGAATGGCGCCGCTGACGGGAATAATGCTGAAGATAATCCATTTGGGCAGATTGAGGGCGGGGGATATCTGCAGCCGCACAAAGGCGGCGAACCGCCAGCCGAAGAAGATCATGACCCCGAAAAGCCCGATGGCCGACAGGTGCACCAGAACCGACGCCGCCTGCTGCAGGCGGCGGGGCAGCCGGGTATAGAAGATATCCACCCCCGGATGGACGCCCCGGCGGTAGGCCACCGAGGCCCCCAGAAAGGTGAGCCAGACCAGAATATACCGGGCCAGTTCTTCGGACCAGAACAGGGACTGGTTCAGGCCGTACCGGAAAAAGACCTGAAGGGCCACGATCAGCGCCATGCTCAGCCCCAGCAGAAAGAGCAGGTATTCCACGCCCCGGTTCACGGTCCGGCTCAGCCGGTCAAGCAGTTTCACAACGGTCGGATTCCTGTAGAATGGATCGGGATCACTGGGTCGCCGCCAGCATTTTCATCAGCAGCGCCTGTACGCGGGGTTCCTTGTACAGATCCATGTCTTTGAGGCCCGCCACTTTGTCACGGAATGCCGCAATATCCGGGTTCTCCTCGATTTTCATGCCCTGTTCCCGGAGCATCCGGAGCCGTTCGGCATCCTTTTCCCGGTTGTCCTTCCGCTGGAAATCGGCGGCATCCTTCATGGCAATCCGGATCATCTCCTGTGTTGCCGGGTCCAGCGTGTTCCACCAGGCCAGGGAGGCGACATCGATATGGCCGGAATAGACATGGCGGGTCAGGGTCATGTAGTCCTGGATCTCATAAAAATTGTACACCTCGATCACCCAGAGGGGATTCTCCTGCCCGTCGATGACGCCCTGCTCCAGTTCCGTGTAGATGGGCCAGGGCATGGGCGTCGGGTTCGCGCCCAGGGTGTCCCAGATCGATTTGTGGAGGGCCGAGGCCATGACCCGGATTTTCAGCCCCTTGACGTCTTCGGGGGTTTTGACGGGGCGCTTGTCATTGGTCAGATTCCGGAAGCCGTTTTCGGAATAGCAGAGTCCCTTGAAGCCGGAGCTTTCCAGGCTGGCAAGGATTTCCTGCCCCAGCGGGCCGTCGAGAATCCGGTCGGCCTGTTCGCTGTCCTTGAACAGAAAGGGATAGTTGATGACCCGGACGATGGGATCGAAGGTGTCGAACGGGCCGACGGTGATCACCCCCATCTCCACGGTTCCCATCTGGATCTGCTGGAGAATTTCCGTTTCGTTTCCGATGCTGGCGGAATGGTAGATTTTGACATTGATGTCGCCGCCGGAGCGCTTTTCGATCAGTTCCCTGAACTTCTCCGCCGCGATGTTCTGGGCCGAACCGGGTTTGGTCACAACGGCCAGTTTGATGGTCATGGCCGCCAGGGCGGGGCCGGTCAGCAAAAGAAAAGCCGCAAGCAGTGCCACGGAAAAGGCGTACTT
>JBEPXL010000421.1:0-3949 GCA_041641935.1 Desulfobacteraceae bacterium
GCCACGATTTCGGATGCGCTGGCGCTGCCGCCGTTGACCAGAACGACGATGGGATAGAACTGCTCCTCCTCGTTCCGGTGGGCCTTGTAATCCTTGTTTTCAAAGCGTCCTTTGGTGGAGACAATGTTTCATTCATCCAGAAAAAAATCAGATACCTCGATGGCCTGCGTCAGCAGTCCGCCGGGATTGTCCCGCAGGTCGAGAATCAGCCCCCGCAGCGGAACACCATCTGATTCCATCTCTGAAAGCGCCTTTGTCATGTCTTCGGTGGTATGATCCTGAAAACTGGTAATCCGGAGATAGCCGTAGCCATCCTCCAGCGGCAGGTGCTTCACACTTTCAATGGGAATGACTTCCCGGACAAGCGTGAAGACCATCGGCTCTTTTACGCCTTCCCGGCGCACGGAAATCGACACGATCTCCCCTTCCGGACCCCGCATCTTTTTGACCGCCTCCCAGAGCATCATCCCCTGGGCCGGTTCTCCGTCCACCTCCAGAATAATGTCTCCCGGCGCCATCCCGGCTTTCTCGGCGGGGCTGCCTTCTATGGGGGAAACAACGGTGAGAAGATCGTCCTCCATTGTCACGACGAGGCCGACGCCGCCGAACTCGCCCCGGGTGTCGATCTGAAGTTCTTCATAAGCCTCCGGCGGCAGAAGCTGGGAATGCGGGTCCAGGCTGGAGACCATTCCCTCCACACCTTTCAGGATCATGTCCTTGGTGTCCACGGAATCGACATAGTTTTTCTCCAGCATGTCGATGACATCAGCCAGCACTTTCAGATCCTGGTGGTCCGGCTCGCCAAGGGCGGCGGCATTGGTGTGGAAACCGGCGCCGATCAGGCTGCACAGTATTCCTGCCAGTATCAAAAAGAAAACGGCTGGCTTCCTTTGTTTCTTTTGTGCCATTTTTTTCTCCATATTTCTCTGGTTCAATCCGAACCCGTAATAAAGGTCAGGATGCCCATTGCCGGTCGGGTTCGGGAGTAAAGGTCGGTAAGCTGCTGCAGGCCATTCGCCTCTGTGGCGGATGGGGCTGCAGTGTCAGAAAGCAGACAGTTGAATGTTCCGGGATCGGTCAGGTTACTATACGCGCCAAGTATGAGGATTGCAAGGGAAAACGGTTCCTACACCCCCCTGTGCATCAGCATGGGAACAACGAAAATAGAGGCAATGAATCCGATGAAAATCACACCGATTGCGCTGATCATGCCCAGTTCGATGAACACCAGTTTCCATTTCTTCTGCGTGGCCAGAGAAAAAAATTCCCTGACGTTGTTCTTGAAAAGATAGATATAAATCAGAAAATAGACAGCAAAGCTGATGCCGTGTCTGCTGTAATAATAGACGGGCCCCCGGGACATGTCGATGATATCCGTCACAGGAACGGTTTCCATGAGCAGCGGGATGAGCGGAACAATGATCAGGGACAGGCCATTGCGAAGGATGCCGTAGAGATAAAAAAGGCCGGCGATATACCATCCCCATTTTTTTCCTTTCCACAATCCGATGCCGGAGACGGCCACGAGGCTGAAGAACAGGATGATCACCCCCAGAATCAGTGCAGGGGAGAGGCCGAAGATGGGAATGTCCATATCCAGGTCCAGGCGATAGATAAAGACGGACTCGCCGATGACGCCGCCTGCCAGATGCAGTATTGCCAGAATTGAAACCCCGATGGGACGCGGGTTGTCCTCCATTCTTTTCTCCTGTGGTCTGTCCGGAAAACAGGTGTTCAGGTCTTTTCAAGTGCCGCTTCGTCTGCGCGTTGTCACCGTGAAGACTATTATTCTTCCCCAGACTGCTGAAATAATTGAATCATCAAAGCGATATCCCCCTGCACGGTATACTTCTGATCCAGAAACATCTGCTGCCCGTCCGCTCTCATCCCTCCCTGGATCAATTCTTTGTAATCCGGTTACCATAAGGCGGTCTTGAAGTCAATCCCGGTATCACATTAGATTTACAATAATATTAGCAATTTGAATATTCATGTAATGTTCGGCAGGTCGTCCGTGCCCGGATGATTCTCCCCCTGAACCTGCAGATTACCTTTTCCTTCTGGAAATTTCCATGATGAATAGCTGCACTTGACAATGGATCAGTTCACCTTACCTTTACCATCTGAATGGATGGTATACAGATGTTATAAAGATGGTGAAGATAAAACAGATGACAGGAGGATGGTATGGGCGCACAGGAATTCCGACCGAAGGCCGGGGACACCACAGAAAAAATCACCATCAATCTGGGTGTGGTTGACCTGGGACAGATCGATCTGCTGGTGCAGGAAGGTTTCTATTCCAACCGCACCGACCTGATCCGAACGGCGATCCGCAATCAGCTGGCGACCCATGCCGAGGTGGTCAGACAGACGGTGGCGCGCAGAACCTTTGTTCTCGGGCTGCAGCATTACAACCGCAGCGATCTCGAAGCGGTGCAGGCAGCCGGAGAGACACTTCAGATCCAGGTACTGGGGCTGGTCCGGATCGCAGACGATGTCACCCCCGAACTCGCCCGCGCCACCATCGATTCCGTGGTTGTGCTGGGCGCCCTGCAGGCCAGTCCGGCGGTCAAGGCGGCCCTGGCGGACCGAATCCACTGACCGGTATTCCATAAACAGAACGTACATTTCACAGGAGAAGTCTGATGATAAACAAAAAGTTTGCGACGGGAATGCGTGAAGCGACCCGTCTGACGCGCGCAGGCCAGCTGCAGGAAGCAGTTGGCGTGATTCAGCGCACGCTGAAAGGCGGACCGGCGCCGGAATCCGGGACCGCAGCACAGCGTGCGGCAGCGGATAATGCCATTGAAGTGCACAGCCGTGTTTTGCATGATGATCAGGAAACGTACCCACACGACGAGCCGCAGCGGCATTCTTTTTCCGGCCCGGCGGCGTCTCCCGGGCATGAGAAGACGGACCCTGGGGCGGACGTTCCGCCGCACATCGGAAATCTGCCATCAGAAGCCGGTCTGGCGGAGAAACTGCGCAGGAAGCTGCCGGGTTTCGGCAAATCGGTCCCGTGGCCGAAGCCCGGCAGGAAGCAGATTCAGGATATCGTTCCGGAAGGCGGGCGCTTTGTCTCCGGCGCGTACACCAGCCAGGCCGGCAAGCGCAAATACAAGCTGTATATTCCCGGCAGCTATGAGGAGAAACCGCTGCCACTGGTCGTCATGCTGCACGGGTGTACCCAGAATCCGGATGATTTCGCCGCCGGAACCCGTATGAACATGCTTGCCGAAGAGTACCAGTGCCTGGTCGTCTACCCGGCTCAGTCCCGCAGGGCCAACATCTCGAAATGCTGGAACTGGTTTCAGGCGGCGGACCAGCAGCGGGACGGCGGTGAACCCTCCCTCATTGCCGGGATCACCCGACGGATCATGGACAGCTATCCGGTTGACCCGCGGCGGGTCTATGTGGCGGGAATGTCGGCCGGCGGCGCAATGGCGATGACGATGGCAATGACCTACCCGGATCTGTACGCGGCGGTCGGGGTCCATTCAGGGATTGCCTACGCGGTCGCACATGATCTTTCGTCCGCATACAGCGCAATGAAAGGCGGCGACGGGATTACAATTCCCGGACACTCTGCGGGCGCGTCCACCCCACAGTTACACACAACATCCGTCCCCGCCATTGTGTTCCACGGGGATCAGGATCATACGGTGCATCCGTGCAATGGCGAGCAGGTGATCGCCCAGTGTGCATCATCCCAGGCCCGGCGGGGGGAAACATCTGAAGGCAGCACGATCACGGGCGAGCGTGTAACACCGGGTCAGACGCCGCAGGGGCGTTCCTGTACGCGCACGACCTACCCGGACGACAGCGGGCAGATCGTCGTGGAACACTGGCTGATACACGGCGGCGGTCATGCCTGGTCGGGGGGAAATCCCCGGGGTTCTTTTACCGATCCACATGGACCCGATGCCTCAAAGGAAATGCTCCGTTT
>JBEPXL010000422.1:0-3948 GCA_041641935.1 Desulfobacteraceae bacterium
GAACCCCGGCGGCAGGAGAGCGGCAGACCGTCCGAAACGGAAACCGGAGAAGAGCAGGAGAGCCGCATCGCCCATACCGCCCTCTGTGTCGAACCCCGGGACGGAAAACTCCACATATTTCTGCCGCCGCTGACCTATCTGGAACACTTCGTCCACCTGATCAGTGCCATAGAGGCGACGGCTGCGGAACTGGAAATGCAGGTGATGCTGGAAGGCTATGAACCGCCCCGTGATCCGCGCCTGAACAGCCTGCTGGTGACGCCTGATCCGGGGGTGATCGAGGTCAACATTCACCCGGCCTACAACTGGGACGATCTGGTCTATACCATCACCACCCTCTATGAAGAAGCCTACTACTCCCGACTGGGGACGGAAAAATTCATGCTCGACGGCCGCCATACCGGAACCGGCGGCGGCAATCATGTCACCATCGGCGGCCCCAGCCCCGCAGACAGTCCCATACTCCGGCGGCCCGACCTGCTCCGGAGCCTGGTCACCTACTGGCAGCATCATCCGGGACTCTCCTACCTCTTTTCCAGCATGTTCATCGGCCCCACCAGCCAGGCTCCCCGGGTGGACGAAGGGCGCAATGAACAGCTCTACGAACTGGAAATCGCCTTTGAACAGCTTCCGGAACAGGAAAACCCGCCGTTCTGGATGGTCGACCGGGTCTTCCGGAACCTGCTGGTGGATATCACCGGCAACACCCACCGGGCAGAATTCTGCATCGACAAGCTCTACTCCCCCGATTCCCTGAGCGGGCAGCAGGGGATCGTCGAGTTCCGGGCCTTTGACATGCCCCCCCACGCCCGGATGAGTGTGGCCCAGATGCTCCTGATCCGGACCCTGATCGCCAGGTTCTGGCGGGAACCCTACCGCCATCCCCTGGTCCGCTGGGGTACGGCGCTCCACGACCGGTTCATGCTCTCCCACTATGTCCGGGCCGATCTCCAGGATGTGATCGATGATCTCCACCGGGCCGGATATCCGTTCCAGATGGAATGGCTCGACCCCTTCTTCGAGTTCCGGTTCCCCCATTACGGTACGGTTCACATCAAGGACATCAAACTCGAAGTCCGGATGGCCATCGAACCGTGGCATGTTCTGGGCGAAGAGGTCACCCGCTCCGGAACCTCCCGCTTTGTGGACTCTTCGGTGGAACGGGTTCAGGTGAAGGTCGAGGGACTGACCGAATCCCGGTATGTACTGGCCTGCAATGGCCGCCGGGTCTTTCTCCGCAACACCGGAACCCACGGCGAGTATGTGGGCGGGGTCCGGTACCAGGCATGGCAGCCGCCGTCCGCCCTCCATCCCACCATCGGCATTCATTCGCCCCTGGTCTTCGACCTGATCGACACCTGGAACGGCCGCTCCATCGGCGGCTGCACCTATCATGTGGTCCATCCCGGCGGCAGGGGCTACGATATCTTTCCGGTCAACGCCTATGAGGCCGAATCCCGCCGCGTGAACCGGTTCTGGGGCTACGGCCATAAGCCGGACGTGATTCAGCCGCCGCCGGATATTGCCTCCCTGGGCCGGTTCATGCCCGAAGGTCATCCGCCCGGACCCATGACACCACCGCAGGAGGCCCCGAACCCGGAATATCCGCATACGCTGGACCTGCGGCGGCCTCCCCGGTATGTAAAACCACAGTAATGTAAAGAAAGAAAAATGAGCGCCAATACTGCAGAAACGAATCTGCCGCCGGACATTCCGGCGCATGACCTCTGCCGGCACTATTCCCGGCTGCCCGCCTCCTACGATGAAATGTGGGACGAAAACGGGCAGGTGCGAAAGCACTGGGAAACCTATCGCCAGGCCATCAGGGCGATGGGCTGTGACGAGCTGGAACGGTGTCACCAGGAGGCCCTCCGGATGCTCCGTCAGAACGGGATCACCTACAATATCCACGGTGACCCCCACGGCGTCCACCGGTACTGGAAACTGGACGCCATCCCCCTGATCCTGAAAGACGAGGACTGGGCGGCGGTGGAGTCCGGCCTGAAACAGCGGGCCCGGATCATGGACCTGATTCTGGCGGATATTTACGGCCCCCGTACGCTGTTCCGGGAAAAGCTGCTGCCGGTGGAACTGATCTACCACCACAGCGGCTTCCTGCGCCAGTGGAACGATGTGAAACTCCCTGCCCCCCGCCAGCTGCTCCTGTACGGCGCCGACCTGGCCCGGGGACCGGACCAGCGGATGTGGGTCATGAACGACCACAGCCAGAACCCCACCGGCATCGGCTATACCCTGGAAAACCGGACGGCCATGGCCCATGTCTTTTCCGGCCTTTTCCGGGAGTGCCGGGTGCAGCGGCTGTCCAACTTTTTCCGGGCGCTCCGGGCCGGGCTTGCGGCCGTGGCGCCCAACCGGAAGGAGAGCCCCCGCATTGTCATTCTCACCCCCGGTCCGGGGGATGAAACCTATTTTGAACATGCCTATCTGGCGGCCTACCTCGGATATCCCCTGGTCCAGGGGGATGATCTGACGGTCCGGGACGGGTATGTCTGGCTCAAATCCCTGGAGGGACTGCAGCTGGTGGATGTGATTCTGCGGCAGGTGGACGACGTTCTCTGCGATCCGCTGGAACTGTCCCAGGAATCACGGCAGGGGGTGGCCGGACTCCTGGAGGCCGCCCGCCGCGGCAATGTGGTGCTGGCCAATCCGCCGGGAGCCGGTGTTCTGGAAAATCCGGGTCTGCTGGCGTTTCTGCCGGGCATCGCCCGCCATTTTCTGCAGCAGGATCTGATTCTCCCCTCGGCCGCCACCTGGTGGTGCGGGCAGAAGACGGAACGGGACTATGTTCTGGAACACCTGGGCCGGCTGGTGATCAAGTCGATTCACCGCAGCGACAGTCCCCGCACCGTTTTGGGTCCGAACCTGTCCGCGGCGGAGCAGAAGCTCTGGAAAGAACGGATCGAAGCCCATCCCCACCGCTACGTCGGCCAGGAAATGGTACGTTTTTCCTCCGCCCCCGTTCTTACAGAGGGCAGACTGGTGCCGCGCCATTCGATATTCCGGAGTTTTCTCACGTCCCAGAACGATGACTATGCCGTCATGCCCGGCGGCATCGCCCGGAGCGCAGCCGACCACCTCAACACCTCCCTGACCAACCCGTCGGGGGGCATCTTCAAGGATACCTGGATCACCACATCAAAGCCCCACCGGCACGTCAGCCTGTGGCTGCGGGGTTCCCGGGTCGGAAAGACGCTCAAGGGCATCAGCATTCTGCCGAGCCGGGCCGCCGAGAACCTGTTCTGGGTCGGGCGGTATGCCGAACGGGCCGAAGCCATTGCCCGTGTGCTGCGGACCATTCTGCACCTCTACACCGAAGGCGACCGGTTTGGCGATGAAGCCGATCTCACCTGCATCGGCCATCTTCTCGACTCGCTTCTGCAGATGACCCTGACGCGGAAAGATCCCGCCGTACCGCCGGGTCAGCTCCGGCCCGAAAAGGAAATTCCGGTGCTGGTTCTGGACATGAAACAGCCCGGCAGCCTGTCGGCGACGCTTCAGTCCCTGCTCAATGCCACCTATTCGGTCCGGGACCGGTGGTCCACCGACACCTGGCGGGTGGTCAACGACATCGAGGAACACTGGACGGCCCTTCAGCAGTTACCGGGCTTCAATCCGCCCCGGATGCTCCGGAACCTCGATCAGCTCATTACCGCCCTGATGGCCTTTGCCGGGCTCTGCATGGAAAGCATGTCCCGGGAATCGGGCTGGGTGCTGCTGGATATTGGCCGCCGCATTGAACGGGCCCTCATGTTCATCGATTTTATTCAGGCGAATCTGGTGAAGCCCCATGAAACACAGATGGAACACCTGATTCTGGAGGCGATGCTTGTCACCACCGAAAACATCATCACCTACCGCCGCCGGTACCGCTCGTACATGGAACTGGAAACGGTCCTGGACCTTCTGCTGCTGGATGAAAAAAATCCC
>JBEPXL010000423.1:0-3946 GCA_041641935.1 Desulfobacteraceae bacterium
CTGTTTCTCTGTTGCAGAATTTACCTTGTGGCATAATTTTGGATTCCTAAAAAATTGTAATGAAATTTATCATAATTCTGACATTGCATCCATTCCGTGTCAGTGGCCCGTTCCGGAGATTCAGGAAGAACAGACAGTCAATTCAAAAACTTATACTGAAAGATCTTCCGGATGCGGTCTCCCTGACACAGAGACTGCCAGATATTATCATATTCCCGGCACAATTACCAGACCAGACCTTTGCTTTTCATGCCGCCCCGTTTGATGCCGTAGTCCATGCCGATCTGGGCACGGGACATGAAAAAGAGAACAAAATGCGACAGCTTGGTAAACGGAATCGCAACAAGCATGGCCTCACCGGCAAGGATGTGGACAATAAGCCAGAACTGATAGTTGCCGATATTGTGGGCCGCCATGAACCCGGTGAAAAACGGGGCCACGGCGATCAGCAGGACAAAGTAATCATGCCACGTTGTCAGAATACGGACCTCGGGCAGGGCGTTGCGCCGGAGAATGATAAAAACCGCCGCGATCATCATGCCGATGGTCAGCACATCCGCCGTCCCCTGGGAAATGCTCCACAGGCTGAAGCCGAACCGCTCCTCAAGCAGGATGTTGTGGCCTTCCAGAAAGATCGGTGTCACCAGCAGACCGATGTGGAAGATGAAAAACATGGCCGTAAACACGGGATAGAACCGCAGGCTGGCGGTCCCGTACGGAATCAGCCAGGAAATGATGGACCGCATCGCGCCCTTGAAACCGAGGTACTTCTGTTCCGTGTAGGCGACCCGGTCCATCTGCCAGTTGAGCCCCTTGATGTACATCACCGCACGAACCAGTACACCGATGAAAAAGATTGCGAATGAAACCCACGCAAGAGGGCCGGTTACAAAATCATACATGTTTACTCTCCTCTCCTTCCACGCCCAGGTCATTCTCTCTGTCCTTGCCGGAAAGGAAGCGCCAGAACGCTGCGATACCGACCAGGGCAGCCACAATCAGAAGATAGGTTATATTTTTCGTATGCAACATAAAATCATGAAGGATATTGAAATCACTTTCCATGATATGCCCTCCTTGTGTCAGTGTGCGTCCTTGTAATCAGGATGCTCGTAGAAAATCGGCATCCGGGAAACGATAAACTTGTAGACCAGAATCCCCATCGTGAGCATGAAAAGGGTCAGCCCGATTTCGCCGATGTGGGGAATATAGCGTTCCTCGAACGGCAGGTACCAGTTGAAGGCGATCAGACAGACATTGAGGCGGTTCAGGATAATCCCCAGAACGACGACAATGGAAGTCCGCTGGATCAGCTTCAGGTTCCGGTCCCGTACACCGACGGCATACAGGTAGCAGGGCAGGGCCACGAATCCGAGAAGTTCCACCAGAAACCAGATGCCGTAGGGTGTTGCCAGAAGTTCCCAGTTGTTGTCCTTGGCAATACCGAACACCTTGATAAAGAGGTAGCCCATCATCACAAAGGAAGCGCCCTTGGCAAAGCCGACCGTCACCTGGCCATGCTCGGCCAGATGGGTTTCGTCCATCGTGTCGTGATAGTACTTGTGGGCGAGATTGCCTTCGAAGATCACCATGGAGAGCCCGGCGAAAATACTGGAGACAAAGAAGTAGACCGGGAGATAGGATGAGTACCAGAGCGGGTGGAGCTTGCCCGGTGCGATCAGAAACAGCGCGCCCAGAGATGACTGATGGAGGGTGGACAGCACCACACCGAAAATGGTGAGGGCGATGGTCATTTTGTGGATCAGGTGACGAACCCGTTTCAGGCCGAGCCATTCCAGGGCGGCCGTGGAGTACTCCAGAAACAGAACCGTCAGGTAAAGGGACACACAGGCCGCCACTTCAAAGAGCAGCGATGTGGTTCCCTGGGAAACGATGAACGGAAACGGAAGCCGCCAGGGCCGCCCCACATCGTAGGTCAGTGAAACGACGACCAGTGCGTAGCCGAGAAATCCGGTCAGGATGGCGGGACGGACCGCGGAATGAAACCGCTTCATCCCGAACAGGTAGACCGCCGCAGAGGTGGTGTAGCCACCGGCAGCCAGGGCGACACCGGCCATGAGGTCAAAGCCGATCCAGAGCCCCCATCCGTAGTTGTCATCCAGATTGGTAACCGCCGCCAGCCCGCCCGTAAACCGGACGATGGTCAGGATGATCCCCATGATGATGATGATACCGGCGGTCACATTGAACGGCGTCATCAGCGACCGGTCCGGCGGAAATATCTTTTTTATGACATTGGTCTGTTCAGACATACCGGTTATTCCTCCTCTGGCGACTGATCTGTGTCGTCCTCTTCCTGCGCTTTGGCCGCCTCCTCAAGCGCTTTCTTCACTTCCCGTTCAACGGTCGCCTGCTTGTCCTTATCGGCCTTTTCCATTGCCTTGGTCATTTTTTCTTCGCCTTCGGCCCTTGTCTTTTCCACGGCCTCGGAAACCGCCAGTGCCCTTTCAGCAGCGGCGACTTTCTCCTTGCGCTTGTTCATGGCGTAGATCCCGGTCAGCAGCACCGGCCAGAGCCCTACGATCATGGGAACCGACGCCAGCGCCCCGGAGGTGAGTTTCGGAGCCGGTGTGGAATCGTAATGGCGCATGCCGATCTCTTCATAGGGGGTTCCGGAGAGATAGAGCCAGTTGGTTCCGCCCATCTCCTTTTCCCCGTAAATATGATCCATATACCGCTCCGGATGTTTCCGGATCCGTTCGCGGGCGATCTTGAGCAGGTCATCCCGCCGGCCGTAGACCAGCGACTCCACCGGACATGCCTCGACGCAGCCGGGCAGTTCGGTTTTCCCGGCCTGGATGTGGGGGTGGCACATGTGACACTTCATAATCCGGGGTTCAATGACCTTGTGGTACTCATAGGCCGGCACATCAAAGGGACAGGCGATCATGCAGTAGCGGCATCCGACACAGACCGACGCATCGTATACCACTGCCCCCTCTTTGGTTTTGGTGAACGCCTTCACGAAACAGGCCGACGCGCAGGCCGGTTCCATGCAGTGGTTGCACTGCTGTTTCCGGAACACCGGTTTGCCCTTTACCGGCCCGCCCATGATGCCTTCCATGGCATAGGGAGGATGATCGCCGACCTCAAACTTGTTGACGACGGTGTAGCTGTCGGAATGGGTTCTGCGTTTTTCTTCGAGTACAGTCAGGTCATCGAAGGGGCGTTCCGGCGCGGGAAGTTCATTGATCTTGTTGCAGCCCTCTTCGCAGCGGCGGCATCCGACGCAGAGCACCGTATCATGCAGTACACCCATACTCTCCGGATACCCTTCAAAAGGTTTCTGCGCACCGGCAAAAGCCTTTCTGCCGACAGCAGCCGTGCTGAGACCGGCGCCGCCCATCCATGCTAAAAATTTTCTACGGGATACGGACATAGTCGCTTTCCTCAATCGGTTTGATAGACTTCAATTGTATGAATCGTTTCGGGTACAGGGTGTTCCCGTTCCCCCCGCAGAAGAACGGGGGGAACGGAGAAAGGGAACACCTGTGTCCGTTTATTTCTTTTTGTGGCAGCCGGTACATCCCTCCGGCTTTTCAAGGCCCATGACTTCATGGCAGCCCATGCACTGCTGGTGGTAGGCGGCCATCAGACCGGGCCGGTGGAGATCGCTTTCGGCAAAAGGACTGCCGTGGCAGGTGGCGCACTTCGGCGGTTTCTTTGACGCCGGACTGTTGTGATGGCATCCCTGGCACAGGGTTCCCTCGTTGTCGTGGAAGTAGCCCGCCAGTTTGTTGTCCTTGATGTTGTCCATCATCTTTTTGACGATCTTCCGGTGGGGCATTTCCGCCGCCTCATACTTGTCCCGCATGTACTTGATCACCACCTTTTCCGGGATGTCCTCTTCGGAATAGGTGACGGTTTCGTATTCCCGGTCCTTGATCATCATCTGAGCGAAGTCCTTGCTGTCCATCTTCTTTGC